>JANYCV010000181.1 GCA_025360145.1 Acidobacteriaceae bacterium | reverse complement strand
GAAAATCATCAGACGCCGTTGGTCCGCACACAATTGATTTGCAACGAAGAGACCGACTTCCAATCGGCCGGCATCTGGGGCAGCATGGCCAGTTGGGAAGATTCCAAAGGCACCCGCTGGGCGTTGACGCCATTTTGGGGCCCGGTGCATCCGGACTTCAAGCCTCCCGTCTCCAATGGACCGGTGACGCATGGCGCAGTGGTGGCATTCAAAGTGGAAGAGAAGAACGGAAAGTTCCAGTTGACTCCGGGCTGGATCTCGCGCGACATGGACCAGGCTGAGCCGCCCGTGATTGCGAACGGCGTAGTGTTCGCCTATGGCAATGGCGAGAACACGCGGCAGGCGTACGCGGACCGCGGCCTCGCCGACTACAGCCCGCTGCGCATCAGGGCCTCCGGCCATGCGGTGCTCTATGCGCTGGACGGACAAACCGGCAAAGAGCTGTACTCCAGCGGCGATGAGCTGAAGACATTCACGCATTTCAGCGGCCTCTCGGTAGCCAACGGCCGCGTCTACATCGCAACGTTCGACAGCATCCTGTACTGTTTCGGCCTACCCGGCCATTAGTGGAGACTCGTTCATGAATAAAAGTTCTGCTCTGGCAATCATCTCGCTCGCATGCACGGCCATGGCGAACGGGCAAGTTGCCATGGACTGGCCGACCATTGGCGGCGACGCCCAACGGACTGGCTGGGCAAAGGCCGACGGCCTAATCACCAAAGAGAATGTGAAGGATTTCCAGCTTGTTTTGAAGCGGAAGTTCGACGTTTTAAAAGAAAAAGGCCCGCGTTCCCTTGCTTCGCCGGTGGTGATGGGAAGCTTGATCTCCTATAAGGGCTTCAAGGAACTTGCTTTCGTCGCCGGAAGCTCAGACAACTTGTGGTCCATTGATGTGGATCTGAACCGCGTATTTTGGCACAAGCGTTACGAGACGGCAACGGGCACGCCGAAGGCAGCGAATGGTTCCGGGCTATGCTCGGCAAGCATCACAGCGGCGCCCGCGCTCAACATTACATTTAGTTTTGTGGCTAGCCGTCCGCGGGTTGCGATTACGGGCGTGCAGGCAGCTGCCAACGCCGCATCTCCACGGCCGGCGTTCGCTGTTTCAAGCGACGGCAAGCTCCACTTCGTGAACACTTCGACAGGGGAAGACGCGATCCCGCCGGTGAATTTTCTTCCCGCAGGCGCGAAGGCGTCCGGTCTTACCTTTCTTGATGGAGTGGTCTATACTACCACGGTTGGCGGCTGCGGTGGAACGAAGAACGGCGTCTGGGCTATCGACCTGAACAGTCCGGACGCAACGGTGACCAGCTTTGCCCTGAATAGCGGCGGGGTGTCGTCACTCGGCGGACTTGCGGTCGGCACAGACGGCACTATCTATGTCCAAACCGGAGCTGGGGCGATGGACCCGGAATCCAGCAAGTGGGCCAACACGGTTCTCGCGCTCACTCCGAAGGACCTGAAGCTGAAGCACTACATCACTAGCGCCGGCAGCGCTAACAGCCTGGCCACACCGGTAGTGTTCGCCTATAAGGGCCGGGACCTGATCGTCTCCGCCGGAGCCGATGGCGGTCTCGCTCTGCTGGACTCCCAGTCGCTGGGCGGCGCCGATAATAAGACGCCTTTGTATCGGACTCCGTCGTTGACTTCCGCCGGACGCAGCGTTCGCGGCGCGCTGGCAAGCTGGCTGGATGCCGATGGAACCCGATGGGTGCTGGCACCGGTGTGGGGTTCGCCGAACGGCTCAATCGTTGCGTTCAAAGTAGAAGAGTCAGATGGAAAGCCAGTGCTGACACAAGCCTGGGTATCGCGCGAAATGAGTTCTCCGTTACCTCCCGTGATTGCCAGCGGATTGGTGTTTGTGCTTTCCGCCGGAGACTATGCGCCGGACGATCGCCCGAAAAGCAACACCCACGCGACGCTCTATGCGCTGGATGGCGCCACTGGCAAGGAGATGTATTCCACCGGCAAACAGGTAACTGCGCCGGGAAGCCTTACGGGCGTGACGGTAGCGAACGGCCGGGTCTACTTTGCGACGACGGACAATACGCTGTATGCGTTCGGCGTCTTCCTTGAGATCTAAACATAACGGCGCGCGTCCGCTGGCTGACGGTGGCGGCGGGGATTCGAGTGAACCGGATGTGTTTAGCGCCGCAACAATACCTCGATCCGGTCCATCACCGTCTTGGCCACAATCTCATTGCCTTTCGCGGTGGGATGTATTCCGTCGGTGTTCATCAAGCCCGGCGTCTTGGCGAGCTGCTGGCGAATCCCTTCCAGCAGGAAGGGAATGAAAACCAGTTCGTGGCGGCGCGCGAGGTCGAAGTACATTCGCTCAAACGATTCGATGTAGTCCTTGCCGTAGTTCGGCGGCAACGTCATGCCCGCAAGGACAACCTGCACACCTGGTTTTTGAAACGCTGTGATCATGCGCTCCAAATTCGCTTTCGTGGCCGATACCGGAATCCCGCGTAACCCATCGTTTCCACCCAGTTCCAGGATTACAATTTTCGGATTCATCGCTATCGCCGATTGCATGCGCGCCAGTCCGCCGGTGGTGGTGTCGCCGCTGATGCCCATGTTGATCACACGGAACGGAAGCTGCTTCTCGTCAATGGACCGCTGCAGGAAATCGGTGTAACTCGTCTTCGTATCCAGGCCGCCCTCGGTCAGGCTGTCGCCGAAAACGACAATCGCCTTTCGGTTGTCTTCCTTCGCCACGGGCGTTGGCGCGGAAATCGGAACCGCCGCCGGTTCCGCCACGCTTACTTCTTTTTTTTCGGTACTGCTGCAACATACCGTCAGCAGACACGTCATTACTATTAGGCTAGTCCGCGTAACATGCATAATCTAAGAGTACCCACACATTTCCAATGATCGACGTACGAGGTCTTACAAAAGTTATCGACACCGGCACCCATCGTGTCGACATTCTGAAAGGTATCGATTTTTCCGTTCCCAAGGGGCAGTTTGTCGCCATCATGGGATCTTCCGGCAGCGGTAAGAGTACGCTTCTCGGCCTGGTGGCGGGACTCGACTCAGCTTCGTCCGGCGAAATCTGGCTCGACGGCGAAGAGATCACGAAGCTGCCGGAAGACAAACTGGCGGTGCTCCGGGGCCGGAAAATTGGGTTCGTTTTTCAATCCTATCAACTCATCCCCACACTGACAGCCGAGGAGAACGTGCTGCTGCCGTACGAACTGGTGGGCGGCAATGGCGATGGACCGGCACGAGCGAAGCAACTGCTGGATGAGGTCGGCCTCAGTGACCGGCGGGATCATTACCCGGTCCAGTTGTCAGGCGGGGAACAGCAGCGGGTTGCACTTGCAAGAGCCTTCATGGTGCGGCCCGCGATTCTTCTTGCTGACGAGCCCACCGGAAACCTGGATTCCGCCAATGGCCGCCACGTCCTGGACCTGCTGCTTTCGCTGAACGCCCAGCAAGGCACCACTTTGGTCCTGGTGACTCACGATCAGCAACTTGCTTCACACGCCGCCCGTATCATCACTCTGCAAGACGGCCGGGTCATTGAAGACTGGATGAAGAGAGAAGACGTGATGAAGTGAAGTTCAACAGGACCGCATTGAAGATCGCCTGGCGGGAATCGCGCGCCTCGGCCGGCAAGTTTCTGTTTGTGATCTTCGCGGTGGCGGTGGGAGTAGGCTCGCTTACCGGAGTGCGCGGTTTCAGTCAGGCATTGGCCACCATGCTGCTGCGCGAGGCCAGAACACTGATGGCAGCGGATGTTTCCGTGCGTCTGCTGGCGGTACCAACGCCCGAACAGTTGAAGGTGGTGGCGTCTTTCGATCAACGCGGCGCACAATCTACCCGCGTTACGGAAACGCTTTCGATGGTCAGCTCGAGGAACGCGGAGAATCCGGCGTTCGTTTCCGTCAAAGCGGTGGACCCGGCTGTCTATCCGTTCTACGGCGCGGTCAAGTTCGATCCGCCGGCTTCCCTGGCGGCCACGCTTACCGGCGAGACCACGGCGGTTTCCGGCGATCTCCTCATCCGGCTCAAGGTCGGCATTGGCGACAGCATTCGCGTGGGTGGTGTCGATTTCAAGATTGCCGCTATCGTCACCGGCGAGCCGGATCGGCTGATCAGCGGTCCGGCGGTGGGACCGCGTGTTCTGCTGTCGCGCGAGGGACTGGCGCGAACGGAACTCATCCGCTTGGGCAGCCGCGCGCCGCAGCGCATCCTGCTCAAAGTGCCGGCGTCGATTCCGCTGCCCCAGATGGTGGAGGAACTGAAGAAGAGCTTCCCCGACGATCAAGTCTCCGACTACAAACAAGCGAACCAGAACGTGACCCGCTCGCTCGATTTCGCCACCAGCTTTCTTAGCCTTATCAGCCTGATCGCGCTGATAGTTGGCGGCGTGGGCGTGGCCACTGCGATGCATGCGCACCTCAAACAGAAGATGGATTCCATCGCGATCATGAAGTCCATCGGTGCCCGGTCTTCGCAGGTGGTGCGGATCTACGTCATTCAAACATTGATGCTGGGGCTGGCCGGCGGGATTCTTGGCGTGGTTATCGGCAGCGGCGTGCAACACTTGTTCCCCGCTATCCTGCAAAAGTATTTTCAAGTGAAGGCCGATATACCGTTGCTGCCTGCTTCCGCCCTGCAGGGAATTGTTGCAGGGCTTCTGACCACGCTGCTGTTCACGCTTCCGCCGCTACTCAGCATTCAGAAAATCAAACCGGGGGTTATTTTCCGGCGGGACATGCCGGACGCGAAAACGGGCTGGCGGGAGCGGTTGCGGGACGGCCGGGGCGCTGCGCTTTCCGGTCTCCTGATCGTCGTTGGATTGGGCGCGCTTGCGGTGTGGCTGATCGGCGGCGCATCCAGGGAAGAGGCTCTCCGCATCGGCTCTATCTTCACTGGTGGACTGTTGGCCAGCCTGTTGTTACTGGCGGGCGCCGCCTGGATACTACTGCGGCTGCTGCGGCTGTTCGTTGCCGTCACGCCGTGGAAGTTGCCATCTACGCTGCGGCACGGCATCGCCAATCTTTATCGTCCCGGCAGCCAGGCGGAATCCATTCTCACTTCATTGGGAATCGGCGTAATGTTCACACTCACCGTCTATCTGGTGCAGCACTCCATGCTCTCAGAGATTACGGCTGGTGCGCCGCCGGGCATGTCGAACGTGTTTCTGCTGGATATTACGGAAGAGCAGCGGCCGCGGATCGCGGAGATGCTCAGCAAGCAGCCTGGACTCGAAAAGACTCCGGAACTACTGGCCACCGTCTCCTCGCGCATGGTCTCCATCGACGGTGTGCCGATGGAGAATTACCAGGTGAACGGAAAGCCTCGACGCTTTGCGGGCCGCCGGATTCTCACTTCAGCCGATGCCCTGCCGGTCGGCATGACCATCACCCAGGGCACATGGTGGAAGCATCCCAAAGCGGGTGAAGACTGGGTCTCCGTATCGGACTGGATCGCGCGCGCGCTGAATCTCCACATCGGTTCGAAGATCGAATGGCTTGCGTTCGGAAAACCGCTGCGCGCGACGGTGACCAGCATTCACCGCATCGATCCGCACCGCATCAGTTCCCGAATTGATTTCATCCTCACTCCACAAGCGCTGCAAGGTCTTCCTACCGTCTATTACGGAGCGGTCAGAATGAAGCCGGACTCGGTTGCGGCCCTACAGAGAACCGCTTACGAGCAGTTCCCCACCGTGACCGTGCTCAATATGGCGGACATCATCGAGCGGGTGCAGGAGGTGGTGAACCAGGTTGCCTTTGTGATCCGCTTCATTTCGCTCTTCGCGATTCTGGCGGGCGCGACGATTCTCGCTTCCAGCGTGGCTGGGACGCGATTCCGGCGAGTTCGCGAGGTGGTGATTTTCAAAACACTCGGCGCTACAAGAGGCCGCATCGTCAAAATCTTTTCAGCTGAATTTCTGATCCTGGGAACGGTTGCGGGACTGATGGGCAGCCTGCTCGCCATCGCTTTCTCGATGGTGGTGATGAAGCAGTTGATCAAAGTGGACTATCGATTTAGTCCGCTGCCTATTCTGATCGCTATCGCGCTTACGGCTTTGATTGCGGCTGCGGCGGGATGGCTCGCCAGTTTCCGCATTCTGGGGCAAAAGCCGCTGGAAGTGCTCAGGGGTGAATAGCTTTGCGGTAAGGCGCGGTTTTTTCCAACTCCGCGTTCCATTTCGGCGCCACGGCGCTATTGGCAATCATCAACAGCGCGGTGGCAATCATGCGATCTACCTTCGCCATGTTGGTGTAGTCGATCTTCCGCCATTCATCACCTACTTCGTGGTAGTCCGGAAATTCAAAGGCTACTCCGATGGTGTGGGCTGGAATGCCCTGCTCGGCAAAAGACAGATTGTCGCTGCGATCGAAGAAGTCGTCGCTTCTCTTCTCGTCTTCTCGAATCCTGATTCCCGTTTTCTCTCCGGCATCGAATAGTGTCTTTCCCAGATCCGAGTAGTTAAACCCGGTAACGGATACGACGCCGACCTGTGCACCCGCGAGATCATCGGTCCGGCCCAGTTGCTCCAAATTCAAATTCGCCACCGTTTTGGCGAACGGGAAGATGGGATGTTTGCCGTAATATTGTGACCCAATGAGTCCTTTCTCCTCGCCAAAGACGGTCATGAAGACAATGCTTCGCTTCGGACGGTGCTCCATGGAAGCGAGCGCGGCCGCGATCTCCATCACACTCACGGTCCCGCTACCGTCGTCGTTCGCGCCGTTGTAAATGCGGTCGCCGTCTCCGTCGGGCTTTACGCCGATATGATCGTAGTGCGCCGTTAGGAAGATGTAGGTGTCTCTCAACACCGGGTCCGATCCGCGAAGTACGCCCACCACGTTGCGCAATAGTGCCGGAGTCTCGACCGGGCCGGGTGCGCCTAAAGAGAGTTTCGCTTCGGTCCGGCCTGCCGGCAACGCCGCATACATCTCCGACCACTCGTCGTTCCTGACGTACACTTGCACGAGTGCGGAACGTTCGGATCCGGCCTCGGTGAGTCTCGCCGGGAAGCGCCGTTTCCTGGATAAAATTGTGACGATAGCCGCCGGTTTCGCCGCGCGCACCTTACGCAACAAACTCTTGCTGGTGGTATCCATAACCACTGCGGCGTTTTCGAGATCCGGCGTGATATCGCCGTCCTTCATCACCTTGAAAACCGGGATAAAAGAAAGCTTAACCGCCTTTCCCGCATTCCCCGCCACATCTTCGTCGTTGAGGGCTAACTCCTTCCCATGGAACTGCATCGTAACGCGCCAGCCCTGCTTCGACTGTTCCTGCGTTGCCATCTTTGCTGTTTGAAAGTAGCCGTCGTCCCCTGCTTCCTCCAGTCCGATTCCGCGGAACTGAGCCGCAATGTACTCGGCGGCAATGTCGAGCCCGCGCGACGGACTGGCGCGGCCTTCCAGCAGATCCGAAGCGAGGAACGAAAGGTGCCCGCGCATCGATTGCGCGGAAATGCGATCGAGCGCCGCCTGGGTTTCGGCAGCTTCACTCGCGGCGATCGCCGGAAACGCAAGCAGAAGAAGAGCTAGGGCGCGCATCCTTTTATCATCTCGCAGTTCGGCGCAGCAGCCTTTGCGTTAGAGAGCCGCGTCCCGGCGAAAACTGCAGCGCTGCAGCCTTCAGATAGGGCCGGAACTCCTGCGCCCAATATCCCAGATACCCGGCTTTTTGAATTTCCTTTAACGTCTGGCTGTAGTGATCCAGCAGTGCTCCGGTGACGATCTTGCCGGTCCTCTGCGCAGCGAGTGTCGCCGAAAGCCCTACCCAGCGCACCGCCGAGAGTGCCATCAGCGACGACACTTCAAACACCGGCCGCTTCTGCCGCTCAGCTTCCCGCTTCAGTTCTTTCCAACTGTTCCACACGGCGTCCGCCGCCGGAAGTTCCAACCGGGGAATAGTCTTCACCTGCTCACGCATGGCAGTCCATTCCTTGCGCAGGCCGGCGATATCCAGCGGCGGCGTATTGAAGGTTGATGCTGCTCGTCCGGCTGTCTTTTCCAGGCCGTCCAGCAGTTGCTCTACATTCTCAAAACTGGTGCCCTTATCAAGCAATCCCTCTTCCTGAAGGCTGGCTGTGATCTCCTGAATCAGTTGCCGGCCGGCGCCCGAAATATCGGCCAGCGCCGCCATGACCCAAACGGGCGAAGCGTGAAAAGTGAGGATGCCGATAAGCTCGATGCCATTGCCCGCGCCCCGGCGCATTAAGAAATTTTCGGTCAGTTCCCCTGCGTTGGGGTACGTGCCTTCCACTTCGCCCACCTGCTCTATCAGGAACCGCAGTGTGCCTTCAACCAGACTCCGATAGAGATGCGTGCGCCGGAGGGCGCCGGGAATAACGACATCAGTTAATTCCCGTGCCATTCCGCCGGCCAAGGCACCTGCGGAGCGCAGTATCCGCTCCGGCAATGACAACACGTAGTGGGCAAAATCCCCGTTAATCATCGATTGGAGAGACTCGGGGCGGGGGAAGGCGCCTTAGTTAAGGCGAACTTCGTCGCCGGCATGTAGCCCGGATTCCACAACAGCAAAGGAATCGTTTTTCAGGCCAAGCTGAACGTCCCTCTTTTGGAAAACCTCGCCGTTCTTGATGAAGACAGCCGTCTTGCCATTCTCACTCCGCACGGCGCTCAGTGGCACCAGCGTCTTATTTTCGGCGGTGGCTAGAAGCACGTCGGCACTGGCCGAGAGATCGGGAATTACGCGGGGATCGGCGCCTTCGATCATCAGACGGATAGGCACGCTGCGCACGTAGAAATTCTGCCGCCATCCGCCAACGGCCAACGCGCCTATGCTGTAAACCCTGCCATGCAGTTCCAGCCCTGGGAAAGCGTCAAAACGAATCTTTGCTTGCTGACCGATACGGAATTCGCTGCTCTCAGACTGATTGACGTTCGCTTCCACCTGCATTGTATTCGGATTCACGACCTTCATGAACTGCTGCCCGGGGGACACACGGTCGCCTTCCTGAAACTGTCCCATTTCACCGCCACGGAAGACCGGAGACATCACTGCCAACCCATTCATTGGGGCATTCACCGTGAACTTCGAGAGATCGATCACATGCCGGTTCCGATGCCGGGTGTGCCGTTCCCTTGTGTATTCCAGAATCTTGATTTCGGCCTTTTGTGAAATCTCTTTCGATGCCAGATCGGTCTGCTGCTGTTTATAGGAAGCGGCGGCCTCCTCCAGCGATAAATTGAGCAACTGCCGTTCGATATCCGTGCGGACTTCACCCACGGATGCATCCAGCTTAGCCTTGTCGTATGCGGACTTCGCCAGGCGGAGTGTCTGCTGCAACGACTCCCACTCGATCCCCTGTTCCGCTTTTCGCTTCCGGACATCGGAGTCAGCCGCTTCGATGGTGTCCTTTAAGTCGTCAACGTGATCCTGCATCGACTGCCCGTCAATCTGCGCCAGCAGCGCGCCCTTCTTCACCAGTGCGCCGGATGGAGCAACCTTCATCAGGACCAAATCGCGGTTGCCTTCCGGTCCACGCAGCAGAGGCGCCACTACGTTCGAGAATTCCCGGGCCGACGTCTGGCCGCCGGCACGGATGGTGCGCTGTAGATTTCCCGAGGTCACTTTCGCAGTTCGAACTACGACCGCAGTATCAGCGGCAGGCGCTTTGGGTTTGAAAAACGAATGGTAAGCAGCATAGCCGCCAATTGACAATAAGACCAGGAAAACAAGCGTCTTCCACGGTCCACCGGAACGCGGCGCAACTGGCGCTGGCGGAGGAGAGAGTTTTTCGGGTTTTATGACGGGAACCGCTTGCGAGAGTGCCGACATCAGATCCTCAGTATATACACACGTAGTCTCGCAGGAAATGGCGTTTCCCGGACCAGAAAAGTTACGTGCTTCCAGTATACTATCCGTAAACGTGAATTTTTTCCACCGTCCGTTCTCTGAACCGCGCTGGTTGGCGCTTTGGTCCGCCATGTTCGGCTTCATGCTGGACGCCATGGATGTGCTGCTCTACGTGTTCGCGATTCAGACGTTACGGTCGGAATTCTCCCTCTCGAATGCTCAGGCCGGATTGGTGAGTTCCATCACGCTGGTGACATCGGCGGCAGGGGGCATCGCCGCGGGAATGTTGGCCGACCGGGTTGGCCGGCGGAAGGTGCTGATCTATACGATTCTTCTTTATTCATTCGCCTCGGCTGGAACGGCGCTTTCCTCCGGTCTGGCCGGATTGTTGTTCTGGCGGGCTCTGGTTGGGCTGGGCCTGGGCGGCGAATGGTCGGCTGGAGCTACGCTGGTAGCCGAATCCTGGCCGCCTGAGCATCGCGCAAAAGCCATCGGATTGATGCAATCGGGCTGGGCTTTCGGATACATGCTCGCGGCCGCAGTGACGGCTTTTGTGCTCCCCCGGTACGGTTGGCGCGCGCTCTTTCTGGTTG
>JANYCV010000143.1 GCA_025360145.1 Acidobacteriaceae bacterium | reverse complement strand
TCCCGAGTCCCATTCAGAATCCCAACCCACACCCGCACCGAATCGATCAACACCGTCGCCACCAGCACCATCAACACGCCCGTCACCACCGCGTCCAGCCTCGCGTTGAAAATCTGCGTCTGCGTTGCGGCAATATCCGCGGCCGCAATCTTGCCCGCATCCAGTGCGCTCCGCAACTGGTCCGCCTGTGCCAGAAACCCAATCCGCGGCAGTTCCGAAAACAGCTTCTGATAGCCGGCCGTGAACGTCACAATCAACAGCCAAACCAGCGGTCCACAAGTGATCCACATATATTTAGCCCCGTGCATTTTGATCAAAATCGTGGTCGCCACGCACAATGCAATCGCCGCCAGCAACTGGTTCGCGATTCCGAATAACGGCCACAGCGAATTGATCCCTCCCAGCGGGTCGATCACGCCCTGATACAAGAAGTACCCCCAACACGAAACAATCACCGCGCTGGTCCCAATCACCCCCGGCATCCAACTGGTGCGCCCCAGCGGCTTATAAACCTGGCCCAGCAGATCCTGCAGCATGAACCGTCCCACCCGCGTTCCGGCATCGATCACGGTCAGAATAAACAGCGCCTCGAACATGATCGCGAAGTGATACCAGAACCCCAGAATCGCCCGCCCTCCGCCCGCCCCGGCAAAGATATGGGCCATGCCCAACGCCAGCGATGGTGCACCGCCGGTGCGGTAGAACAAACTCTTCTCGCCCACATCGGCGGCCAGCGAACTCATCTGCGCCGCAGTCACCGGATAGCCCCACGACGTAACCGTAGCAACCGCCGCCTCCGCAGTGCTGCCGACAATGCCCTCAGGCGAATTTACTGAGAAGAACACTCCCGGCTGCAACGAACAGGCCGCAACCAGCGCCATGATCGCAACGAAACCCTCCAGCAGCATCGATCCATAACCCACCGGCCAGGCGTTCCCTTCGCGCGCGATCATCTTCGGCGTAGTGCCCGAGGAAATCAACGCATGAAACCCGGAGATCGATCCACATGCAATCGTGATGAAGCAAAACGGAAAAATCTTCCCCGCGAAGATCGGACCCGTCCCGTCCACAAATCGCGTGAACGCCGGCAACTCCAGTTGCGGACGCACCGCCAAAATCCCGATGGCCAGCATCAACACAACGCCCAATTTCACAAATGTGCTCAAATAATCCCGAGGCGCAAGCAACAGCCAGACGGGCAGCGCGCTCGCCAGGAAGCCATAAAGGATCACGGCAATCGCCAGCGCAATTCCCGACAGTGTAAACACCGGAGCCAGCTCCGCCGAATGCGATACCCATTCGCCGCCGAAGATGCTGCACAACACCAGCACGAATCCAATCGCCGAGCATTCCAGCACCTTGCCCGGCCGCCAATACCGCAGATACAATCCCATGAACACCGCAATCGGCATACTGGCGGCAATCGTGAACGTGCCCCAGGGGCTATCCTTCAGCGCGTTCACCACCACCAGCGCCACCACTGCCAGCAGGATGATCATGATCAGCAGCACCGTCAGCAGCGCCGTAAATCCGCCCACCTTGCCGATCTCTTCCCTCGCCATTGCGCCCAGCGATTTCCCGTCGCGCCGCATCGAACAGAACAGAATGATGAAGTCCTGCACCGCGCCGCCCAGTACGCATCCAATGATGATCCACAGCGTCCCCGGCAGGTAGCCGAACTGCGCGGCCAGCGTCGGACCCACCAGCGGCCCAGGCCCGGCGATCGCCGCGAAGTGATGTCCGAACAGAATCCATTTGTTGGTCGGCTCAAAGTCGTGGCCATTGTGCAATCGCTCGGCCGGCGTAGCTCGCAAATCGTCCAGCGCCATCACCTTCGCGGCGATGAAGCCCGCGTAAAACCGGAATCCCACCAGGTAGGTGCATACCGCGGCCACCACCAGCCACAGGCTGTTGATCGGCTCCCCCCGCTCGGTGGCGATGTATCCCAGACACAAAGCCGCCGCCGCCGCGACCGCGAACCAGATCAAACGCTGAAAAATCCTCATGGAAGTGCATTTTATCAGCAGGGCATGGTTATGATAGGAAACAGGAGAAACAATGAACTCTATGCTGGTCCCAATGGTGGTCGAGCAGACATCCCGCGGTGAACGCGCCTACGACATTTACTCGAGGCTATTGAGGGAGAACATTATCTTTCTAGGCACGGCGATCGACGATAATGTGGCCAATCTAATCATGGCCCAGATGCTATTTCTGGCCGCCGAAGATCCGGAGAAAGATATTTCTCTGTACATCAACTCGCCGGGCGGATCGATCACGGCGGGGCTTGCCATTCTGGATACCATGCGCCTCGTTGAACCCGACGTGGTTACGTACTGCATTGGTCAGGCCGCCTCCATGGGCGCGGTTCTTCTGGCCGCCGGTGCGAAAGGGAAACGCTACAGCCTGCCGCATTCGCGCATCCTGATTCACCAGCCTTCGATGAGCGGATTGGCCGGACAGGCCGCCGACATCGACATCTATGCCCGCGAGATCCTGCGCATGCGGGAAGTTTTGAACGACATTCTCGCCAAATGCTGCGGCCAGCCGGTCGAGAAGGTGGCTCGCGACGTCGATCGCGACTACATCATGGACCCCGGTCAGGCCCTCGAATACGGGATGATCGACCGCATCATCTCCAGCCGCGAAATAACCCCGGTCCCCAAGCTGTAATCCCCCTCTGTAATCCGTGACGCCGGCGGCTCAAACCGCCGGCGCCCCTGCACACATGACCCCTTTACTGCTCCTGCTACTCGCCGCCGCCGCTCCCAAACAATACGACTGCCCGCGTACTGCCACGCCGATCCAGGTAGACGGCCTGCTGAATGACGCTGCCTGGCAAAAAGCGCCCTGGACCGATTTATTCATTGATATTCAAGGTACGGATCAACCGGCCCCGCGATACAAGACCAGGGTCAAAATGCTCTGGGACGACAACTATTTTTACATCGCCGCGGAACTGGAAGAACCGCACGTCTGGGCTACTTTAACCAAACATGATTCGGTAATTTTCCGCGACAACGATTTTGAAGTCTTCCTCAATCCCACCGGCGACGCGCGCAACTATTTCGAATTCGAGATCAACGCTCTCAACACCGGGTGGGATCTGTTCCTCGCCAAGCCCTATCTGAAAGGCGGCAAGGCCGACGACAGTTGGGAAGTCCCCGGCATTCAAACCGCGGTCCACATAGACGGCACGCTCAACAACCCGGCGGACACCGATAAAGGTTGGACCATCGAGATAGCCTTCCCCTGGGCCGCCTTCAAAGATCGAAGCGGTATCGCCCGGCCATTCGCGGGCGACCAATGGCGCGTGAACTTTTCCAGAGTGGAATGGCAGACCCGCGCCGCCGGCGGGAAGTACGAAAAACTCCCAGGCACAAAAGAGGACAACTGGGTCTGGTCCTCCCAGGGGGCCGTCAATATGCACATCCCCGAACGCTGGGGCGTTGTCCGCTTCCGGCCGCAATTGCGCTAGATCCCGGGTAGCGCGGATCACCGCAGCCAGTAATGTTCCATGCTCCGCATCAGGTCGTGGATTTCGTCCAGCGCTCCAGCCTTCTTCATTTAGGATTTCGCTTCAGCGAAGAATCCATTTTTATTTCTCCCAAGACCTCGAGTCCGTCCTTTCCCGGTAAATTCAGATCGAGAAGAATCAGAATTGGCCTGGGAGCGTTGGCGTGTTTACCATGCTGGTAGAGGAAATCCAGGGCCTCTTCGCCGTCGCCGGCAACGCTCAGCCCGCGGTTCGATTTCAAGATAGTCATACCTTCTCCGATCAGCCGCGCATCGGCGGCATTGTCTTCCACAAGCAAGACTTCGATGCTTCCGGTCATCGCATGCCGGCCGTCCGGCCGGATTATATGATACGGAAACCCGGTGCGGGAAGTATCTCTTTTCCACACCCTGCGCTATACTGGTTACGTCGAACCGAAGGAGTGCGCGAAAGCGCACTTTTTTATTGGTCAAAACTGAAGTAACGGCCCGATATGTCACACAGCAACAAAGACGCTATCTCCGCGAAGATAACTGAAATTGCGGAACGCGTCGGCCAGTCCGATGCAATTGAGGTCGTCGAGGTGCAGATCCTCGGAGGCGGCAAGGCCCGGCTTGTGCGCATTTATATAGATAAACCGGCTAGCGTCACTCACGCCGTTTGCGAACGTATTTCGCGTGAGGTCGGCGATATTCTGGATGCGGAAGAGGTCATCCCCGGAGGAGCGTATACGCTGGAAGTCAGTTCACCGGGCATTGAGCGTAAGCTTTCGAAGCCCGCCGATTTTCAGCGATTTATCGGACAGAAAGCCAAGGTGGTGCTCCACGAGCCAGTGGAAAACCAGCGTAGCTGGATTGGGACTCTGGCCGCAGTGGAAGGGAATCTGGTCACCCTGGAGCCATCGGCCGGCAAAACAGTTCAGTTCGCGCTTGACCAAGTGGAAAAGGCGAATTTGAAGTTCGAGTGGTAGCCGTAGCCAAGTAACATACCCGAATAAGGACAGTCGAGAGGGGGCAAACAGATTGGGATCGATCTTTGAGTCTATTGAAATTCTGAGCAAGGAAAAAGGCATCGACCCGCAGATTGTCATCACCGCGGTGAAGGACGCCATGCTTGTGGCTGCGCGCAAACAGTTCCGAACTACGGAGGATCTGGTTGCCGAGGTTGACGATAAGGCAAACGTTATCCACATCTACGCCATTAAGAAAGTCGTCGAGACCATCGAAGATCCCGTGAATCAGCTCACCGTCGAACAGGCCCAGGCTATCGATCCCCTCGCCCGTATCGGCTCCGAGTTGCGCATCCCCAAAGCTACCGAATCTCTTGGCCGCATTTCCGCGCAAACTGCAAAACAGGTCATTTTGCAAAAAGTGCGCGAGGCTGAGCGCGAAACCATTTTCACCGAATATAACGACCGCGTCGGCGAACTGGTCAACTGCATGGTGAAGCGCATCGAAGGCCAGGACCTGGTCTGCGATCTTGGCAAAACCGAAGCGCGCATCCCGAAGAAGGAACAGTCGAAGCTGGAAAACTTCAGCGTCGGAGAGCGCGTCCGATGCGTAATTAAGACCGTTGAGAAGACAGGGAAGAACGCGGGTGTCGTCGTTTCCAGGGCCTCTCCCGATCTGGTCGTTCGCCTTTTTGAACAGGAAGTGCCGGAGATCTACGACAACACCGTAATCATCAAAGGCTGCGCCCGGGAAGCTGGCGAGCGCACCAAGATTGCCGTCCTCAGCCGCGACCGCGATGTGGATTGCGTCGGTGCCTGCGTCGGTATGAAAGGCATGCGCGTGCAATCGATTATCCGCGAATTGCGCGGCGAGAAAATCGATATCATCGAATTCTCGGACGACCCGGTCATATTTGCAACACACGCCTTAAGTCCCGCCAAGATTAGCCGGGTCTCTATCGTCAGCAGTGTAGACCGCCACATGGAAGTCATCGTCGACGATACGCAGTTGTCCCTCGCGATCGGAAAGAAAGGCCAGAACGTCCGGCTGGCGGCGAAGTTGCTGGGCTGGAAAATCGATATCAAGAGCGAAGAAGAGAAGCGGCAGGAAGTGGAGTCGCAGATGGCCGCACTGGTGGTTCCCGGCGCCCCGGTCTCGGTACTGATCGAGCACGGACTGCCGGAGAAAATGCTCGAGAAGCTGCTCGAAGGCGGAATTACGACCGTCGAAAAGCTTGGCAATATGACGCCCGAGGAACTGGAAGAAATTCCAGGCATCGGGCCAAAGATGGTAGAGAAAATCCAGGACGCCGTCGTCAGCTATTACGGTCAGTACGAGGAGTCCGTGGATGTGCCGCAAAGCGAAGAGTCTCAGCAACAGGAGCCGTCTCGCGAAACCGGAACTGAACCGGCCGTTGTAGAAGTGGAAGCGGAAGTGGATGTAGCGGAAGTGGATGTCGACGCGGAGGAGCCGGCGGTTGCCGCGGGCGAGTCCGCCGAGGTTGTACCAGCGGAACCTATAGACCCGGATCACACTGAGTCTGCTAGGATAAAGGACGCGGAGTAATTGTTTTTCGGGTCTAGCGTTCCAGATCACTTACGGTATACAAGACATGACTGTCTTGATGGTGCAGTTTTTCAACTATGAAGAAGAAAGTCCGAATCAATGAGTTGGCGCGAGAGCTCGAAGTCAAGCCAAACAAGATTCTCGAATTGTTGCCTGAACTTGGGGTTCAGGAAAAGAAGACCCACTCGAGCTCCATTGATGAGGATGTCGCCGTTATTGTTAAGCAGCGACTGGCCGGCAGTTCCGACGCCGACTACGTTCATGATGACGACGAAAGCGATGGCCGCGATGACTTTGGCGGTCTCGACCTCGGCGACGTGGAAGCGGAAGGCTCTCACGAAGTGGCGGAACCGGTAATGACCCGCACCGCCGAAGCTGGCGGTGTGTCCTATGAACAGGTTGCCGTCGCCGAGACTCCCCCCGTGGTCAAGCACCACGCTCCGTCCGCCCGGCCGCTGGCTGCGCCCTTGCGTCCTCCGTTGGGAGGCGCCGCCGCCCCTCGCGACACGAAGCCGCACGCTCCGTCACCGCCCGCCGCCGCCGTACCCAAACATGTCGTCCCGCGGCCTGTACCCGCCGCGCCGGTTGTCGCCCTAGCGCCTCCTCCGGTTCAGCCGGCCGCGACCGTAACCGTCGCACCCGGTCCTCCGGCGGCCTCGCACTCCGCTCCAGCGGCGATGCCCGGACCGCCGTCCAAGCCGGCCATTCCGTCACGGAACATGCCGATCTACCGGCCCGGACAGGTCTTGTCCGGTCCTCGTCAGCCGCTTCCACCGGGTGTAGTTACCGAAACGCGAACCGCGGAAGCGCGCATGCCCGGGCAGGCTACGCCAGGCGCACCCGGTCCGCCTCCGCCACGTCCGGCAGGCCCTCGGATGCCGTCGGCTCCTCCCAGCATCGCGATTCCCGCCAGGACCATGCACCCGCATGCGAAGCCTGGTACTCCGCAGAGCCACGCGCCAGCGGCTCCGCATCGCCCCAACTTCGCCGGACAGCCGGCAGCGCGCCCCGTTGTCCCGCCACGGGCCGATCTCGTCGCTCGCTTAGCCCAATCGAAAGCAATGCCCGGACAGGCAGCCCCCGCGGTTCCCCGGCCCGGAATGCCCACGCGCCCACAGGCGAGTCCGGTCCCCGGCCAGCCGATCTATCGCGGGCCCATTCGCCCCGGTCAACCGCTCATGCGCGGCCCCGGTGGACCGGGTGCTCCTGCCGGTCCGGGCGGGTTCCAGAATCGCGGCCCCCGCGCCAGGCCTCTGCATCCCACTTCGCCCATGCGGCCAGGTGGAGTCGAGCCCGCCGCTCCGCCGCCAACGGATACTCAGCGCCGTCCGCAGTTTAAGCCCGGTGCGCGTCCGGTCGACCGCCGGCGCGACATGGAAGGGAAGAGCTTCCGGCAGCCTGTTCAGCGCCGCGAACAACCCGCGCCTCCTCCTCCCATCGACCGCGAGATCACCATCGCCGAGGGCATCACCGTCAAGGAGTTGTCTGAAAAGCTCGGCATCAAGGCGAACCTCGTCATCAAGAAACTGGTGGAGCGAAAGATCTTCGCCACAATCAATCAAAACCTCGACTCCAAAATGGCCGAGGATATCTCCCGCGAATTTGGCGCTGCTACGAAGAACGTCAGCTACGAAGAGGAGAAGACGCAAGAGGTTGAACTCGCCGAGGATACGAAGGATCTCGTGCGCCGCGCTCCCGTGGTCACCATCATGGGTCACGTCGATCACGGTAAAACTTCGCTGCTCGACGCCATCCGCTCCGCCAACGTGGCGGGACGGGAAGCCGGCGGCATCACCCAGCACATCGGCGCATATCAAATCGAGAAGAACGGCCGTAAGATCGTCTTCATCGACACGCCGGGACACGAAGCCTTCACCCGCATGCGTGCCCGCGGCGCCAAGGTAACCGATATTGTGATTCTGGTGGTCAGTGCGGACGATGGCGTAATGCCGCAGACGCTCGAAGCCATCGATCACGCACGCGCCGCCAAGGTTCCGATCATTGTTGCCATTAACAAAATCGATAAGCCGGACGCGCAACCTGAAAGAGTGAAGCAGCAACTGGCCGATCGCAATCTTTTAGCCGAAGATTGGGGCGGCGATACAGTCATGGTGCCCGTTTCCGCCAAGACAAAGGTGAACCTCGATCTGTTGCTCGAAATGGTCTTGCTGGTCGCCGATATCGGTGACTTCAAGGCCAATCCCATGCGTCCGGGCGTCGGTACCGTGCTCGAAGCGCAACTCGATCGCGGCCGTGGCCCTGTGGCTACGGTGCTGGTTCAGAATGGAACGCTGCGCGTCGGCGACTTCTTCATCTGCGGCCAGGTGTTCGGCAAGATTCGCGCCATGTTCGGCGATCTCGGACAGCAGGTCCGGGAAGCTGAGCCGTCCACTCCGGTTGAAGTACTCGGGCTCGATTCCATGCCCGAAGTCGGTGACAGCTTCCAGGTGATCACCGACACCGCGAAGGCGAAACAGATTGTCCTCTACCGCGAAGCGAAGAACCGCGAGAAGTCCATGCAGAAGGGCAGCCGCCTAACGCTCGAACAGTTCCACGAACAGGTGAAAGAAGGGGATATCAAAGAACTTAATATCATCCTCAAAACCGACGTGGGCGGTACCGCGGAAGTCCTCTCCGACATGCTGCAGAAGTTGTCGAACGAGAAGGTCAAAATTCGCGTGCTTAGTAAAGGCGTCGGCGCTATCACCGAGAGCGATGTGCTGCTGGCATCCGCTTCCGAAGCCGTCATTATCGGATTCAATGTCAAGCCGGAGCGCGCAGCCTCCTCCATTGCGGAGAAGGAAAAGGTCGATGTCCGGTTGCACTCGATCATCTACGAACTTACCGACGAAATCAAGAAGGCCATGTCGGGCATGCTCGATCCCGTCTACAAGGAAGTATTCAGGGGCCGGGCCGTGGTCCGGGACGTCTTCAAGATTACCAAGGTTGGTATTGTGGCTGGTTCGCAGGTTATCGACGGCGTTCTTACCCGCAACAGCCACGTTCGTGTACTCCGGGAAAACGTGGTGGTTCACACCGGCAAGATTGAGTCGCTGAAGCGTTTTAAGGACGATGTGAGCGAGGTGAAGTCCGGCTTTGAATGCGGCGTCACTGTGGCGAACTTCGCCGACGTAAAGCCCGGCGATGTGTTTGAAACCTTCGTCAACGAACGGCAGGCGACGGAGATCTTCTAAGGGGCTGTCATGAAGCGTTCAATCTCTGACAAAAGCCGGGTCGGCTCATGAAACAGCCAAGGGTCCAGTTGCCAGCCATATTTGACAACAGCCGGATCATTCCAGGTGGGGCGGGTGCCTTCGTCTGCGCGGAGACCCTTGCCTCCGCCTCTGCGAGCCGGAATGACAAGCCTTACGCTTAGATGCCGTCCATCGGCGTGCTGACTATGGAACTCAGACTCGACGAGTCGCATTCTCTCAAAGAGAAGCGGCATGTCGTCAAGAGCGTCCAGGACCGTCTGCGGCACAAATTTAATGTCGCCGTCGCCGAAATCGGCTTTCAGGACCTGTGGCAACGGGGACTGCTGGCGGCGGTGACGGTTTCAAGCGACCGCGGCAACGCGGAAATCATTCTCCATTCCGTGGAGAACGAGGCCGCCTCGCTGCTTGGTCCAATGTTGGTGTCTGCCACCTTGGAGTGGCTGGAGTAATTATGGATGCTCGCCGATCCGAACGCCTTTCCCAAGCCATGCGGGAAGAACTGGAAGAAATGATCAGCTATGAAATGGGCGACCCACGCATCGACGTCCAGGGTGTCAGCGATGTGCTTGTGACGCCCGATGGGCGGAAGGCCCGCGTGCTGCTGATTCTCACCTCCAATGCCCAAAAACAGGAAGATACCATCCAGGCGCTGAATAACGCTAAGGGCTTTTTGCGCGTGGAATTGGGTCACCGGCTTAACATTTTTCGCATTCCCGAACTGCACTTTGAACCGGCAATCGGGGCTGAACTCGGCTCGCGCGTGGCACATCTCCTCAAACGAGTGAGGAAGGGACGCCCCCGCCCAGACGAACCCCCTGAAAAAAAACCGGTCGAGTGAAACGCTTTGTGATATTTTTGTTGTTGGCGGCATTGGCCCTTCGGGTTCCGGTGACTGCCGCGGATCCGGAAATCCTGCGTTTCGAGGAGAGTATGGACGCGATGGGGGCGACGTACTCGATTATTGTGTACGGAACCGATCGCGCAAAGATGCTGGGAGCGGTGGAGTTGGCGTTCGATGAGGCTAAGCGCTTGGATCAACTGCTCTCGAACTACCGTCCAGCAAGCGAGTGGAGCCAGGTAAATCGCTACGCCGCGGAGAGACCGGTAAAAGTTTCAAGCGAGTTGTTCGATCTTCTCGCCGCGTGTGTGGAGTATAGCCGGCAAAGTGGCGGCGCTTTCGATATTTCGGTGGGGCCGCTCATGAAAGTATGGGGATTCTATAAAGGATCGGGCCACTTGCCGCATCGAGCGGAAGTGCGCGGCGCACTTACCCATGTCGGTTATCGGAATCTGATTCTCGATCCGAAGGCGCGGACGGTACGGTTTCGGGAGCCTGGGGTCGAAATCGATCCGGGCGGCATTGGCAAAGGTTATGCAGTGGACCGGATGGTTGCGCTTTTGAAGGCAAACGGTGTCGTGTCGGGAATGGTGAGCGGCGGTGGCAGCAGCATCTATGCCATTGGAACGCCGCCGGATGAGAAGCGCGGCTGGCGGATGAGTATTCGCGATCCGCGGGACGAACGCAAGACGGTGCAGGAAGTGTTTCTGAAAGATGAGTCGATGTCAACGTCCGGAAGCTACGAGAAATTCTTCCGGGCCGAAGGGCGGATATACAGCCATATTATGGATCCGCGCACTGGATTTCCGGCTCCGGGGATGTTGTCGGCGTCGGTAATCGCACCGAAGACGATCGATAGCGAAGCATGGGCCAAGCCGTTCTTTATCGACGGTTTGAAGAAGGGCCGCCAATGGGCGGTGGAATTTAGATCCAAAGGATTCCGCGTGTATCTCTGCGAAGACAGATCGGAATTGTCATGCGCGTGGCTTCAATGAATAACCGTTTCATCGATGCGTGCCGCCGTCGCCCAACCGACGTACGTCCGGTCTGGTTCATGCGGCAGGCCGGCCGGTACATGAAACAGTACCGCGATATTCGTGCCAAAAACAGTATTCTCGAAATTTGCAAACGTCCCGATCTCGCGGCCGCGGTCACTTTGCAACCGGTGGAAGTGCTCGATGTGGATGCGGCAATCATCTTTGCCGATCTTCTGCTGCCGGTGGAGCCGATGGGTCTGAAGCTCGAATTCCTTCAGGGCGAAGGACCGCGCATCGATAATCCCGTCCGCACTTCGTCCGACGTCGACTCCCTGTCCATCTCCAATACGGATGATCTTGGATACGTCGGTGAGGCCATCCAGCAAGTGGTAAAAGCACTCGCTGGCCGTGTTCCGGTGATCGGTTTCGTCGGCGCGCCATTCACGCTGGCCAGCTACATGATTGAAGGCGGGCCTTCGAAGACCTTCCTCAAGACGAAGCAGATGATGTATCGCGATGAGACGCTCTGGCGCCGGTTGATGGGCAAGCTGGTGGATGTCCTGGGTTCGTTCGCGCTGATGCAAGTGTCGTCGGGCGCGCGTGTGATTCAGGTATTCGATAGCTGGGTGGGCGCACTTGGACCGGACGACTACGTTCGCTTCGTTGCACCCTACTCGCGGGCGTTGATTGAGCGTATCCGTTCCACCGGCGTTCCTGTGATCCACTTTGGAACCGGCGCCGCCGGCTTCTTCCGCGAACTGCATGCGGCGGGCGGGGATGTAATGGGCGTGGACTGGCGCATCAATATCGACCAAGCCTGGCTGGACATCAGCTATCGTTCCGCCGTGCAGGGGAACATGGACCCCGCCGCGCTGTTTGCGCCATTGCCGGAACTCAAAATGCGCGTCCACGAACTTCTGAAACGGACAGGCACCAGACCGGGCCACATCTTTAATCTGGGCCACGGCATTCTACCGGAAACTCCGGTGGAGAACGTGAAGGCCGTGGTACAGATGGTTCGCGATTTCAGGCCCTAAAGTTAAGGGGGCCCTTTTCCAGGCAAGCATCACAAGCTGTCCAGGCAAGTATCACGAGCTGTAAAGACAAGTTCCACAAGCTGTCCAGACAAGTATCACAAGCTATCCAGATAAGTTTCACAAGCCGTTCAGACAAGTATCACAAGCTGTCCAGATAAGTTTCACAAGCTGTCCAGATAAGTTCCACAAGCTATCCAGAAAAGTTCCACAAGCTGTCCAGAAAAGTTTCACAAGCTATCCAGAAAAATACCACAAGTTACCTGAAACAAGTTACCTGAAAATGTATCAGAAGTTGTCTAAAGTAAGGTGGGGCGGGCGCCCTCGCCCGCGCGGAGGCCCCCGCCTCCGCTCCGTCCCGCCAAGTAAAGCCACATGAAACCAGTAGTAATATGCGGCGGAGGAATCTCCGGTCTCTCCACCGCATATTACCTTTCAAAAGCCAATGTTCCCGTCAAGCTCATCGAACGGGAACCGCAATTGGGCGGCTTCCTGCAAACGGAAATCGTCGAAGGCTGCGTGATTGAGCGAGGTCCCGACAGCTTCATCAACTCCAAGCCCTGGGCGCGCGAATTAATCGAAGAGCTAGGCATCGGCGACCAGATCATCGGCTCGAACGATCA
>JANYCV010000141.1 GCA_025360145.1 Acidobacteriaceae bacterium | reverse complement strand
CCATGCTGACGATCGCCGTTGCCGAGGCGTGCTTTTCTAAGCAGCCACAATTGCCGCACCCGCAGGGGTTGCCGTTCGGAACCACAGTAATATGGCCCAATTCGCCAGCCATTCCCACGCTGCCGTGCAGCACTTTGCCCCCACTAAGGATGCCGCCGCCGATGCCCGTACCGAGCGTCAACAACACTAGATCTTTCACATGCACGCCCGCGCCAATCCATTTTTCGCCCAACGCCGCGGCGTTTGCGTCGTTCTCCAGCATTACCTGCGTTCCCAGGCGCCGCTCGATTTCGTCACGCACAGGGAAGCCCTCAAATTGCGGTAGATTGTTCGACCCGACGACAATGCCCTCTTCCATGAGAATGAAGCCGGGTATGCCGATTCCCACTCCGGCTAGGCGCAACGAACCGGCTTCGGCCTTGAGTTTCTGAATGGCCTCGACCATATCGCCGATGACCGCGTCGCGTCCGGCGGCCAGATCTGTGGAGCCGGACATCTTGTTGAGCATCTTGCCGTGTTTGTCTACGGATGCAGCGCGCAAATTGGTGCCGCCGAGATCGACCCCGATGGAATAATCAGCCATGAAGCCGAATCATAGCAAGTTTTAACGGCCCTGCTGTAAATACCAGCGGGCCACCACTTCCATGGCCGGTTTGCCCCAGGGAGTGAGTGATAAATCCTCAGGTCCGCCATGGCCGTCCGTGCCTACCTTCCACCAGTAGATCCCTTGGAACCACGGCTTGTGATAGAAGGCATGCAGGATGGCTTCATAGCAGCGGGCCTGTTGCGCGACGGCGATCTTGCCGGGCCTCTCCGCCCATGGTTCGCGGTGAGATCCCTCGAAACTGGCGAAGCCCGCCTCCGTGAAGATGACGGGTTTCTGGAACTTCTTCTGCACCGCTTCCACTCTCTGCACGATCGAGGTGGTGGAAAGGTCGTCCGGCAGCGGGTAGTAGTTATTCAGGCCGATGTAATCGAGTTGATCCCAGAAGTTGATGGTTTCAAATTCCGGCCCTTGCGTGGCCGCATAGACAAGCGGCCCCGGATAAAGCTCATGGGCGCGGGCGATAATCTTGCGCCACTCGGATTCGTATTTCACCAGCTTCTGGAACTCGACGCCGACGCAAAACATATCGGCATGAACACGTTTCGCCAGTTCCGCGTAGTGCTCCACGAATTTGAGGTACTGCGCGAACCACTCGGCGCGAATCCCGGCGGAAGCGAATTCCAGGTCGCCTGGGTAACCCGACTGCGACATCGTCTGCGGCTTGAGCAGAACTTTGATGTTCAGTTGGTGCGCCAGCCGGGAGAGTTGTTCAATTCCTTCGTCCCCTTCCATTCTGCCGCCCAACCGGACGCTCCCAGTATTGCGATCGACGAAGCCGTAGGGTACCAGCGCAATGGAATTGACGCCGTGTTTGGGTAGATTTCGTAACATTTCCCGCGCGCTGTCCGAAGGATAGCCGCCAGGGAATTCCGCTGTGAAATTCACGCCCTTTTGGAAGAACATCTTTGGAAAGGGAAGATCCGCAGCGATGGAGGGCAGCGCGGCGATGGCGGCATTTGCAGTGTCGTACCGTACTCGTTCGAATGCTTGCGCGCCTGCGCGGCCCCCGCCTGCGATCAGAATCGCCAGCGTCATCAGTGTGGCCACGGGGCGCCACGTGATGGCGGCGCATTCGCTTCGGCGAACCGGCCAGAAGCTGACGAGCACCGCACCGAGTGCAGCCGGCGCCAGCAGTATCGGGATATAGAACGACGGGATCTGCCGGTGAAACAAAAGCAGCCCGGCGGAGGCCAGTACGATGCCCGCCGGAATCACGAACGAGGCGTAAAGAATTCCAATCCGGCGCAGGTAGCCCTCCGGCGCCAAGCCCCGAAGCATCAGACGCAGGCCCGCGCACAGCATGGCGAAGAAGACGAGCGCGCCCGAAACCTCATCAGTGCCCCACTGATTCCGAAACACCATGCGCGACACCAAATGCGAAGTGCCGACGGCGCCGATCATCGCCAGCGTCAACCCTGCGCATAGGGGATGCCTTCGCGCACAGAGCGCGAGAACGGCGGCTGCACCAATTGCTACAGGCAGGGATGGGCCTCCCGATCCGCGCCTCGCCGGAACGGGAGCCGCCGGACGGCTGGAGGCGCTGATACCTTGGAAGCCGACCGAAAGAGTGGTAAGGGTATGGCCGGAAAATGCAACGCGGCCGAGCGCCGGCGCCGCGAACAGCAGGAACGATGCCAGCCAGTAAGCGGGGTAGAGTGAGAGCAAACACGCGAGCCAGGCGGGCCAGAGTTTTTCCGTTTGCATGTTCTCCAGTGTAGCCAACCAGGGTATCCAACGGAGTCACGCCATTCCGGGACGCCAGTTGGAAACAGCCCCGGACGTCCGCAGGTAGCGCTCACCCGCGGTCTTTCGGTTTGCCGGTGGCGCAGTCACCGCATGGCATTAAGCGCCGCCCTGAAACCCTACTTGCTAATCCCGCGTCTCTTATGGCAGGATGCTGGGATAACGAAAAACGACTCCGTTGTCGATATGTTCCATCAGGGAGAGTATATGGACATCATTGGTGATCGAAAGTTCGTCGAGATTCCGGGCGAAAAGCAGCATGAGCTTCCGCCGCTCTTCGTTCACTCGACTGCACGCATCAGGCACTTGAATCGCGTGGTCGGCATGGCGAATCACATCATCGAATCGGAAGATATGATTCCCGCCGGGATCCTGGATGAATTGGTTCCTGAGGGCGATGTGGACCGCCGCAAAATGGATCTTGCCCTGAACCTCGTCGACCAGTACAAGAATCTGATCAACCACTGGCAGTGGGGGAACGACATTCTCGAATGGATACGGCAGTGCGAGAATACGTTCGACATCAACCGTGAATTGCGGAACGTTTTGCGCCATGATGTCTGGCCACATGCCGGCCGCAGCAGCTTTGTGACACTGCTGGCCGACAAAGCCGTCGATACGCACGGAATCGAGTTGCAGAAGGCCGTGGGACTGCGCCTGACGTTCCGGC
>JANYCV010000140.1 GCA_025360145.1 Acidobacteriaceae bacterium | reverse complement strand
GCCTGCTGGTGAACAAGGTGGGTGGACCATCAGTGAAGCCGAATCAGCCGACGGGTCTGTGGCAGGAACTGGCCGGGGGCACGGGCTACAAAGCCGACACGGGCGATGGATTGTATCGCCGGAGTCTGTATACCTATTGGAAGCGGACGATTGCGCCGCCGTTCATGGTGAACTTCGATTCTCCCAGCCGCGAAACTTGCACCGTGCGCGAGACGCGTACCGACACGCCGCTGCAGGCATTGAACCTGATGAACGATGTGATTTTCATTGAGACTGCGCGAAAGTTTGCCGAACGGATGCTGCTGGAAGGCGATGCTGATCCACTGGGCTATGGGTTCCGGATTGCGCTGGCGCGCGCGCCAAATACAGCGGAGAAGACGGTGCTGAGCGAGACGCTCGAAAGCTTCCGGAAACGCTACGGCGCCGATCATCTAGCCGCGCTGGATTTTGTGAGCCAGGGTGATGCGCAGCGGAATTTGAAGATCGCGCCGGAAGAGCTTGCGGCCTATTCGGCGGTGGCTAGCTTGATTTTGAATCTGGATGAAATGGTGACTAAGGAGTAGATGATGCTCGATATGACCCGCCGGCATTTCTTCGGACGTAGCGCCACCGGAATCGGCGTGGCAGCGCTGGCGAATGTCTTCGGCAAGGACTTGAGAGCTGCTGTTCACGGCGGGCTGCCTGGGTTACCGCATTTCGCTCCGAAGGCGAAGCGTGTCATCTATCTGTTCCAATCGGGCGGTCCGTCCCAGATGGAATTGTTCGACTACAAACCGCGGTTGAACGCTTTCCAGGGTCAAGATCTGCCCGAGTCGATTCGCAACGGCCAGCGCCTGACTGGAATGTCCGCCACGCAATCCAGCTTCCCGATAGTGCCGTCGAAGTTCACATTCGCGCAGCACGGCCAGTCTGGTGCATGGGTCAGCGAGTTGATGCCGCACACGGCGAAAATCGCGGATCAGTTGACTTTCATCAAGTCGATGCACACGGAAGCCATTAATCACGATCCCGCCGTTACGTTCCTGCAAACCGGATCGCAGATTGCGGGACGGCCCAGCATCGGTGCGTGGCTCTCCTACGGGATTGGCAGTGAGACCGAGGACCTGCCGAGTTTCGTAGTGATGATCTCTCCGGGCGCGGGCGGCGGAGGGCAGCCGCTTTACGATCGCCTGTGGGGCAGCGGCTTTCTGCCCAGCCGCTATCAAGGCGTGAAGTTCCGCTCAGTTGGCGACCCGGTGTTGTTCCTTTCGAATCCGAAGGGCTTCACTTCCGATGACCGGCGGCAGTTTCTGGATGCGCTGGGGAAGATGAACCGCATTAAGCTGGACGAGTTCGGCGATCCGGAGATCGCGACGCGCATTGCCCAGTATGAAATGGCGTTTCGGATGCAGACTTCGGTGCCGGAGTTGACCGATCTTTCCAAAGAACCGGCCAGCGTTCTGGAACTCTACGGACCGGATGCGGCCAAGCCTGGAACTTTCGCGGCGAATTGCCTGTTAGCGCGACGCCTTGCCGAGCGCGGCACCCGTTTCATTCAACTATTCCACCGCGATTGGGATCATCACGGCAAGCTGCCGCAGGATCTACCGAAGCGTTGCAAGGAGACCGACCAGGCATCGGCCGCGTTGATCACCGATCTGAAACAGCGGGGCATGCTGGACGACACGCTGGTGGTGTGGGGAGGCGAGTTCGGCCGCACGGTCTACTGCCAGGGCAGGCTGACGGCAACCGAGTATGGCCGCGATCACCACCCCCGGTGTTTTACTATTTGGATGGCCGGCGGCGGTATCAAGCCAGGCCTTACCATCGGCGCCACCGACGACTACGGCTACAACGTGACTGAAGACCCGGTCCACGTGCATGATTTACAGGCGACAATTCTGCATTGCCTGGGCATTGATCACACGCGATTGACCTACAAGTATCAGGGCCGGCATTTCCGGTTGACCGACGTGCATGGCAATGTGGTCAAACCTGTCCTCGCATAAGATCGCCGACTTTGTCGACATCGAGGATAATATCGCCGCCGGAATCGATGTGGAATGCCGGCGCGAATCGGGCTCCCCAAACTACCTCATCGTAGCGGTAGGAATAGCGCGAGTGGACGGTCTGATTGAAAGTGTCATCGTACCCTCTAAGGAGGATCATGAATTCCGATTGCAGACGCTGCAGGTCGGCAGCGGTCTTGCCGTGGAGCGGGCTGTCCTGATCGATGGGATGCACAATAGTCCAGGTCACGGGAAAGAACAGGACTTTGTCGCGCTCCAATTTCAGCGGCTTATAAACTCGTTTCAGCGCCCCGGGCGGGCCTTCCACGTCCATCAGCACCATAGTCACTTCGAGTTCCATGATGGAATTCCGCCGTCTGTTTACGACCCGGAATTGCAGGCTGGTCCCGTCCATGTAGGGCGCGACGGCGAGGTTCTCGCTGTAGCTGATTTTCGCGGAAGGCCTTGACGCGCGGCCATACAGAAGACTGGTGGCGAGAGCGAATCCCATCAGGCCGCACATGGCTTCGAAGGCTGCCAGCAGGTTCGCGCCCAGGCCCATGGGCCAAATGCTGCCATAGCCCACGGTGGTCAACGTCTGCGCGCTGAAGAAGAAGTCGATCATGAATTCACCGCCGGCCACTTTCGCGATTCCGCTATGCAGTTGGCTTGCGCCCAGCAAATAGTAACCACAGGCGAACAAAGTATTGAGAACTAGAAAAGACAGGAAAAGCACGGCGAGAAACCCCGGCCAAGGCATACTGACGAGATGCAGATATGGATGGACGTCTCTCCACGAGCCACCCCGGCGGCGGACGTTGAAGCTGCCATCCTTTTCGATGGCCCTTCGGAGTGTGCCGTTAACTTGCTGCGTGAGTCCTGGATCAAAGGTCGGCTTCTGCATACTCTCGATATTAGGACACAGCCGTGAAGGAAGGCAGATGCGATAAGCTAAACGACCGTAGAGGAGTTTTGAGAATGAAGAGATTTCTAGTAGGCTTGGCGGCCGTGGCAGGCATGGTTGCGTGTGCGCAGGACGCGGCTCCGCCAAAAGGCCGGACATCGCCAACGGGCTATAGCGATACGCCAGTGATTCCGGGCCAGAAGTGGCGCGTGCATGATATTTCGCGACCGGCGCCGCGAGTGGTTACGCCCGCAGCGAAGCCCGGTGGTGCGCCCTCGGACGCCATCATCCTGTTTGATGGAAAAGATTTATCGAAGTGGCTCTCCCACGGCGGCGAGAAGGGCAAGAGGCAAGCGGTGGCGGCGGCCTGGAAGGTGAAAGACGGCTATACGGAGGTGGTTCACAATGCCGGTGACATCTATACCAAGGAGAAGTTCGGCGACATGCAA
>JANYCV010000112.1 GCA_025360145.1 Acidobacteriaceae bacterium | reverse complement strand
TGCTTCTGCGCGGGGCTCAGCTTATGTACCTGCCAACCGGCCTGCAACGGAAAATGATGCTCTTCGATCAGCCGCGCCGCCTGCTGCTCCATCTCCCGGCGATTGACATAGCCGCCGGCGTGCCTTGGTTCGCGGCCCAGGAAGATGTTTTCGGCAACCGAAAGATGCGGAGCCAAGAGGCATTCCTGATGTACCATGGCGATGCCGTTCGCCGATGCCTCCGCCGGATTCTGAAACGCGACTTTCCGGCCACGCCAGAGAATATCTCCAGCGTCCGCGTGCGTAATGCCGGCGACGATCTTCATCAGCGTGGACTTGCCCGCGCCGTTCTCTCCCATCAGGAGATGAACCTCGCCCTCATTGACGGCAAGGTTACCGTTGCGTAGCGCTGTAACGCCGCCGAATCGCTTTTGAATATTCTTCAGCTCAAGGAGCATGGTTCCGGAATCTAACTTAGCATGATGCAGTTCGAGCACTCATCGTGGATTGCAGCGCCTGTGGAAACAGTCTTCGATTTCCACAAGCGCGCCGATGCCATTGAACTGCTGATGCCGCCGGATCAGAAGGTGCAGTTGGTCAGCCGGGAAGGCGGGTTGGAAGCAGGCGCACGGGTGGAGTTCCGCATTCCGGTTGGGCCGTTCCGGGCTCGTTGGGTGGCGCATCATATTGCTTACGAAGAGAAGCGTTTGTTTATAGACGAGCAGCGCGAAGGACCGTTCGCGGCCTGGGTGCATGCGCACCTGTTTAAGGAAGAGAATGGAGGAACCAGGCTGACGGACTCTATCGAACTGGCTCTGCACGGCGGGCCGCTGATTGAAGCGTTGGCCGGTTGGGCGGTAAAACGGAAACTACGGAAGATGTTTGAATACCGGCATGAAGTCACGCGGCGTATGTGCGAAGGCAGAAGTTGATGGAAGACCTCACGCCATTATTTGAGGATGGCTGTTGGATGTTTGGCTTGCTGGCAATGCAGGCGAGTGCCGGCGTCATCCTGATGCTAGGAGGCCCATCGCGTTGGGATAACGGAGAGCATGGTTTCGAGTTCGGGCAGTGGCTTCGAGGGCGGGTCGATCCGGAGAAGTGCGACGTTTCACCCGATGGGACATTTCGCCCTAGGGGTATCAGAACACCCGGCGGGTGTTCTGATACCCCTAACCCGGCGTAGCCGGAACCAAACAGGCTTCGGACTTGAAAGTGGAAGCCTTCTGCAAAGTGCGTCCAAAGAGCCGAGGATATTGGGCGAAACGCGATGTGAAAAATATTTTCTGCCAGGAAACGCGAACACTCTATTGGATAGGTTCTAAACGATAGCGACCGTGCGGCGCTCGACTGCGCTGCGAGTGGCGGCTTCAATCACGATCAGCCCGTCGCGCGAATCGGCGGCATTCACTGGAATCGGCGCACCATACCGCAGAAGGGCCGCGATTCCCGCGTAATATTCCTGATAGGCGCCGCGAAGCGTAGGTATTGTTCGACGGGCGCCATCGGCCGCGGTGAGTTGGCCGTAGCTGGCGGAGGCATCGTCGCCAAAACCTGGCTGGCCTGGGCGAACGCCCGCTTTCAGGGCATCCTCCTGCGAATCCATCCCGTACTTGAGAAAGCTGCCGGCGTCGCCGTGGATCAGAAAGTGGGGACCCGGCTCGCGCACCAGATTGGCAGCGTGGAGGATGGCGCGGCGGGGCCCGTAATCGAGGATGAGGTGAAAGTAGTCGCCCGTCATCGCCGCATCCCGCTGTGAGGTTACATCGGCGAATACGGCACGGGGCATACCGAACAATTGAAGTGCCTGGTCAATCAGGTGGGAGCCCAGATCGAAGAGCAGGCCCGCTCCTTTGATGGGCTCCTCGCGCCAGCCGCCTTTGAGTTGCGGTCGAAAGCGATCAAAGTGCGCTTCGTAGTGATAAACGTTGCCTAGCAACCCTTCGGCAATGCACTTCCTCAATGTTAGGAAGTCGTTGTCCCAACGGCGATTTTGGAAGACGCTGATGGACCTGCTTTTCGCTTCGGCCAATGCGATTAGTTCGTTCGCCTCCATTACAGAGGTGGCGAAGGGCTTGTCGACCACTACGTGCTTGCCGGCATGGAGTGCGGCTCGCGCGATTTCGAAGTGTGTTGGAGATGGCGAGGCCACTACTACCAGATCGATGGCTGGATCGGAGAGCAGTTCGGCAACGGTTGCAGCTACGTGAACTCCCGGGAGATCCTGCGCTACACGCTCGCGGCGGCTGGTGACTACCGTGGCCAGCCGCAGTTCCGGGATCGCGCTGATGAGCGGCGCGTGAAAGACCGATCCGCCCAGACCATATCCGACGAGTCCCACTGTAGTTTTTGGCATTGCTTTTCAGTTTAGAGGATGGACGGGGTATACTCGGTCCGTTGCCGAACGGAACTTATCTTATTCTCATTACGCTGGCCGCGATTGGAGTGCTACTGGCGCTCATACTGGCCGTGCGGCTGCATGCATTTCTGGCGCTGTTCATCACCAGCATGGCGCTTGGTCTGGCGGCGGGCATGGAACCGTTGAAATTGATCAAGTCCATGCAGTCCGGGGTGGGCGAGGCGCTAAGCTTTATCGCGATTGTGATCGGATTTGGCGCGATGATCGGGCGTTTCGTGGAACACTCGGGCGGCGGACGCGTGCTGGCGGATTGGCTGCTGGACAAGTTTGGGCGCGATCGCGGGCAGTGGGCTGTATTGACGGCCGCGTTCCTGGTGGGGTTGCCCGTCTTTTTCGAGGTCGGGTTTATTATCCTTGCTCCGCTGGTTTGGAATTTGGCGCGGGAATCGAAGCGGTCGCTGTTGGTGTTCGGCATGCCGCTGGCCGCGGCGATGACAATTCTGCATTCGCTGGTGCCGCCGCATCCGGCGCCATCGGTAGCCGCGCAGTTGTTGGGCGCCGATATTGGGCGGACCATCCTCTACGGAATCATGCTTTCCATTCCGCTGATGATTATTGGCGGCATTGTATATGGGGGCTGGATTGCGAAACGAATTTCGCCGCCGCTACCCGCGATTGCGGATCAGCCGGTTGCCGGAGATGCGCACGGTTCGCCGCCGGGTGTTTTGACGGTGATCGTGTTGCTGATTCTTCCCGTGCTGCTGATATTCGCCGCAACCATCGCAGGCATGCTGAAATCGCCCGGGAAAGCCGCTTACGAATTTTTGGGGCATCCGTTCACCGCGTTGCTGATCGCCACACTGTCGGCGATGTTTTTTCTGGGCACACGCCGCGGACTGAACCGGGAACAGGTGACGAAACTGGCTACCGAATCCCTTGGGCCGGTGGCCACATTGCTACTCATCATCGCTGGCGGCGGCGCGTTCAAACAGGTGATTGTGGATTGCGGCGTGGCTCCGTATGCAGGCGGGCTTCTCGCTTCGTCGCATATATCGCCGTTGCTGGTCTGCTTCATTACGGCCGCCGGGATGCGGGCGGCGCAGGGCTCCGCCACGGTTGCAATTGTGACGGCGGCCGGCATTCTGGCTCCGCTGATGAAACAGTTCTCTGGATACAGTCCGGAGATATTGGTGCTGGCGGTTTGTTGCGGCGGCAGTTCCCTGGGACACGTGAACGACGCGGGCTTCTGGCTGGTGAAGGAGTATCTGGGGATGACGGTGGGCGAGACATTGCGGACGTGGACGGTAATGAAGATCATCATCGGCGTCACCGGGATCTGCATACTCCTGTTTGTGCAACTGTGGCTCTGACGTAGAATAATTCCATGCGAAAAACGCTTACAGCCGTGCTGCTGCTTGCCGGTGCCTGCGCACTGGCCGCGCCGCCATCGAACCACGACGTTTCCAAAGAGACCGTTGAAAAGTGGATGACCGAACTCTCGAATTGGGGGCGTTGGGGAAAGGACGACCAGATGGGAGCCTTGAATCTGATTACGCCGGCCAAACGCAAAGCGGCGGCAGCATTGGTGCGCGAGGGAATTGCCGTCTCGCTGGCGCGGGATACCGAAAAGGACAAGGCGAGCGACAATCCCGATCCCTTTGAACACAAAATGACATGGACTGGAAAAACCACTCCGGGACAATTCTCGCTGGATCATTACGGCGTTTCCTATCACGGTTACGCGCACACCCACATGGACGCGCTTTGCCATATGTTCTATAAAGGCAAAATGTTCAATAACTTCTCGCAGCAGGAGGTGACGGAAAAAGGTGCGCAGAAACTGTCAATCCTGAATATGAAAGATGGAATCTTCTCGCGCGGGCTGCTGTTGGATATTCCGCGGCTGAAGGGCGTGCCCTATTTGGACACCGCGGTCGCAATATACCCGGAAGATTTAGAGGCGTGGGAGAAGCAGGC
>JANYCV010000103.1 GCA_025360145.1 Acidobacteriaceae bacterium | reverse complement strand
GCGGCAAGTAGAGGTGCGCCCATTCGACGCGCTCCTTACTGACTTACTGCTCCCTGCACGCGCAACTGCCCCTCATCCCGCCACAAATCAGCACCCAAACCCGAGCTTCCCGGGTCATCCGAAGAGAAGTTTCTGGAGAGCCCGTGGCATGAGTCTGTCAGGCTGAATGCCTGCCCATTCAGGAAACTGGTGCAGCTCAATAATGGCGGAAGGTGGATTGGGTTGCGTTCACGGGAGATTGCGCTTATTGCAACGGGCTGTTGGTTAAGTCTCCCTCCAGCATCACGGAAACGCCTCATTCGCAAAAAGCAGTTGACAGTCTTCACTGTTCGATCCGTACCGTTCTAGAGTTGTTTGAAGCTTCGGCTTCGATGATATGGCGTCGTGGGTTCACATGCAAGAAAAATTTCACCTTAGTGCCGTTTTTCGCAGAGCCAATTTCTGAGTACGGCTTCGGCCAGGCTGCGCTCGTAGTGCAATGCAAGTGATCCGTGGATTTGTTGTTTAAGCGAATAAGTGCGCTTTAAACCGTTTCCGAAGTTCGTCAGCAGCGGCTGCAGAACGCCTCCAGTGCCGTTGAACCAGTCAGATTATCGCAACGCCGATTTGAACCGGAAGCGATTTCTCTGTGCCTGTTTGTGCGTTCGCCGAACTGCCATGCATCACAATTCTAAACGAGACGCACCGTCGCGGCAGGGACGCCTACACCGCAAGGCTTGGATGAGCAGTCGCGTAGATCACCGCGAGCCGCGTTTCAACCGCACGATGCGTAAGAAGCCCGTCCTCAAAGAGGGCCTGCCGAAATGCACCCCAAAAGTGCGTCAAATGCGTCCTTCGATTCGGCAAGAAAACGGCGCCAAAGCCCATGCCTACGCGGCTGAGAAGCCGTTTTTTCTCTGTACCCGGAACATCGGCTTTGATGATTTTTCAGCAGTGATGAACTGACGTGTGGTGCTCGCCTTGGCGAATTTCGTCCCCGCGAGGATGGCCCCCGGGACCGGCCGTTCAACGAATGGCACAGTTCTGTTTTCACCGCCTGCGTGTCGCTGTCCATGTGGAGTTTAGAGACGGCTCGCTTGAAAATGGGAGAGGACGCGCTGATATGAACGAGCAATCGGAGTGCACTGTATGCGGCGGGGCGCTGTGGGTGTGCGAGGACCATGCCGATAAACCCTGGGGAAGGACAAGCAATCGTGCGGATGCCTGTCACTGTGGCGGCGCTGGCGTGCCCTGCCTAGCCTATACTTAGCGCTGGAACGGTAAGGACCGGGAACCGAAAAACGATTATCCCGGGGGACCTCTAGTTGGCGTGCCCAGCGGAGCCGGGCGATAATAGCGATTCATGATTGCTCACCTGCGCGGCACGCTCCTTGAGAAGACTCCGAACCAGATCATCGTGGATGTCCAGGGTGTCGGCTACGACGTAATCATTCCCGTCTCGACGTTCTCTGCCTTGCCCGATGCGGGTGCCGAAGTGCGGCTGCGCATCCATACCCATGTACGCGAGGACGCTATCGTGTTATTCGGATTTCATTCGCCGCCAGAGAAGCTTCTGTTTGAGAAGCTGATTTCGGTGAGCGGCATCGGCCCGAAACTGGCAATCACGATACTCTCCGGTCTCCCAACTGCCGATCTGGTTAGTTCTATCCGGAATGGGCAAGTGGACCAACTGGTGCGGATTCCCGGCGTGGGGAAGAAGACCGCGGAGCGTATGATTTTGGAACTGCGCGACAAGCTCGAAAACGTCTCCGGCGGATTGCCTGCGGCGTCCGGGGAACGGCCTGCGCCCGCGATGACGGAAATTGAACAGGACGTACTCTCGGCACTGATCAATCTGGGATGCAACCGTCCCGCGGCCGAAGCGGCGATCCGCAAGGCGAAGGCGGGCGGCACCGCGCTGGAGTTCGAGCCGCTTTTCCGGAGATCGCTCGAACTGGTACGGTAAGCTTAGAACTTCATGCCGGAATCCGGAATTGTTTCAGCGTCTGCGCAGGAGGAAGAACGGCAGTTTGAAGTCAGTCTTCGC
>JANYCV010000068.1 GCA_025360145.1 Acidobacteriaceae bacterium | reverse complement strand
TATCGGCGCTATGAGCGATTCGCCCGCGGCGGCGCGAAGCTGATCTGGTTTGAAGCAACGGCGGTGTGTCCGGAAGGCCGCGCTAACACACGGCAGCTTCTGATCAATCGCGACACGGTGAAGGATCTGGCGTCGATGCTGGAACTCACACGCCGCGCCCACTTGGAAGAGTTTGGAACGACGGATGACCTTTTGGAGCCGTTGCAACTGACGCATTCCGGCCGCTACAGCGTGCCGCGGCGCATCATCGCCTATCACAATCCACTGGTCGACCAGAAGACGCACACGCCGGCGGACTATCCTGTGATCTCCGACGAGCGATTGGAGCGGCTGGAAGACGAATACGTGGAAGCGGCGAAGCTGGCCGTCGAAGCTGGCTTCCGCGCGGTGGATCTGAAAGCCACTCACGGATATCTGCTGAGCGAATTGCTGGGCGCGCGCGTCCGTTCCGGCCGGTACGGCGGGTCGCTCGAAAACCGCACGCGATTCCTCAAGAATGTTCTGGGCAAAATTCGCGCCGAGGTGGGAGACAAGCTAATCTTATGCGTTCGTCTGGGCTGTTTCGATAGCGTTCCCTACCAGCGTGATGCCGCAACCGGCAACGGTGTGCCGCTGGATTACACGACGCCCTATCCGCACGGCTTCGGCGTGGACCCGAACGATCCGCTAAGGGAAGACACTACGGAATTGAAGACCGTAGTCGGCTGGTTAAAAGACTGGGGCGTGAAACTGTTGAATGTATCGCTCGGCTGCCCCTACTACAATCCGCATGTGACCAGGCCGTTTGAGCGGGCCGACGATGGCAACTACGAAGAGCCCGAACATCCGCTATCCGGCGTGGACAGGCACTTCCGTATCGCCGGCGAACTGCAGCGAACGTTTCCGGATCTGCCCATCGTGGGCTCCGGTTACAGTTGGCTGCAAATCTACGCCCCGCATGCAGCGGCGAAGAACATCGCGGAAGGAAACATCAGCTTCTTCGGGATCGGCAGGAACTCGCTCGCCTATCCCGATTTCGCCCGCGACGCATTGCAGCGCGGAGAACTCGATGAACGGCGCGTGTGCAAGACGCTCACTTACTGCACGTTCCTGATGCGGCAGAAAGACCATCCGCTGGGGCAGTTTCCTACGGGCTGTCCGCCGTTCGACAAGAGCGTCTACGGGCCCATCATGAAGGAAGCCCGCGAGGTGCAGCGCCAGGTCAAGGCAGCTCTAACGAAGATCTCTTGAGACACACGATAGAATAGAGTTTTGGTCAACAAATTAGTAATTGAAAACCTGAAGCACCGGCCGATACGAACGTTCCTCACGGTGGCTGCCATTGGCCTTCAGGTGACGATGATCCTGACGCTGGTTGGCCTGAGCGATGGCACCATTGAGGACAGCGCCCGGCGCACCCGCGGGGTCGGCGCCGATATCCTGGTGCGTCCTCCCGCCTCTTCCGCCATTGGCTTGAGCTCCGCTCCCATTCCGCAAAAGCTGCTGCAAGTGTTGCAGCAGCAACCGCACGTGGCGCTGGTAGCGGGCACAGTGGAGCACGCAACCGGGGGCTTACTCGAACGGGTAACCGGTGTGGATTTCGATGCCCTCACCGAAATGTCCGGCGGGCTGAAGTTCACAGAGGGCGGGTTGCCAAAGTCGGATAACGAGATCGTGGTGGACGACTACTACGCCCGTCAACATAAGTTGCACGCCGGCGATACTTACAGCCTGATCAACTCCAATTGGATAGTTTCCGGCGTGTTTGAAGCCGGCAAAGGCTCGCGCGTCTTCCTGCGCTTAAACGTATTGCAGGACAAGATTGCGAATCCCGGAAAGCTTAGCGTCATCTATGTCAAAGCCGACGATCCGAAAAACATCCCTTTAGTACTCGCGGGGTTGAAGAAGTTGCTGCCGGACAACCCGATCTTCACGCTCGAAGAGTTTCTGTCGCAGATCTCGGTGAATAGCGTTGCGCTGATGAGGTCATTTACCAACGTGGTGATCGGACTCTCCGTTGTTTTTGGATTTTTGGTGGTGTTCCTCTCAATGTACACGGCGGTGCTGGAGCGTACGCGCGAAATCGGAATCCTGAAAGCGCTGGGCGCGTCCCCGTCCTACATTGTGGGCATCCTGATGCGTGAGACGATATTTCTGGGCATCATCGGATCGATCTTCGGAATTCTGCTTACGTATGGAACACGTTTTGTGATCATGAGTTTTCCTGCTTCTCTCACCCAGAAAATCGTTCCGGAGTGGTGGCCCATTTCAACGGGCATTGCGCTGGTCGGCGCTATGCTTGGCGCGCTGTACCCCGGATTGAAAGCCGCCCGGCAGGATGCGATTGAGGCCCTCACTTATGAGTGAGCCCATCATCTCCATCCGCAATCTGAAAAAGGTTTATCACGTCGGCGAAGTGGATGTGAACGCGCTTCGCGGCGTGGACCTCGATATCAAGCGCGGCGAATTCATGTGCATCGTGGGCCATTCAGGGTCCGGTAAGTCGACGCTATTTAATATCCTCGGGGGCCTTACTCCGCCGACTTCCGGCACGGTGATGATTAACGGCAAAGACCTGCGCGGCATGACCGAAGGCGAAAGAACGAATCTGCGAAAGACCGAAATCGGATTCATCTTTCAGAAGTACAACCTGCTGCCCACGTTGACGGCGAGCGACAACATTGCCATTGCCCGCAGCATCGCGGGAAAGGGTGATACCGCCGATCCACAGTTCACTGAAATTCTGAAACTGCTCGGGATCTCGCACCGTTTGAACCATAAGCCGCGCGCTCTTTCGGGCGGCGAACAGCAGCGCGTTGCCATCGCAAGGGCGCTGGTGAATCACCCGTCTATTCTGCTGGCCGATGAGCCGACAGGCAACCTGGATACCGAGAACTCCAATATCGTGCTCGGGATACTGCGCGATCTGAATGAACGGCTGGGCCAAACGATTGTGATGATCACGCACAATCCCGAAGCCGCTACGTACGGCCACAGCATCACGCACATGCGCGATGGCAGCATCATCGGTTAACGATTCGGCTGCTTCGAATACTTGGCGCTCGGTTCCGTGCCGGATGGCCCGATCAACTGTACTGATGTTCTGTATTTCGTGAGAGTTTACAACGAGCGCAGAGCGCGACCAGGGGTCACGCGCCGGCGAGGGCGCCCGCCCCACTTTGCTTTGGGCTTAATTACGTATGGTCGAGAAATAGACCGGACGGACACTAGACCGCGCTTAGGCCCGGGCGATTTAATACACCCGTCTTCATCTGTCCATCCTTAATTACGAAGATGCCGGGGAACTTACTCTCCCACGCCTTGTTCGCGCGCGGCACATACTGGCGTGCATTTGCCTCAATCGCCGCCACGCCCGGAATGTGGGCGGCCAGTCCGGCGGAATGAATCAGGGAAGCGCCGGGGCACGTCAGATCCTGCACGCACAAAAACATCTTGTACTTCTGTGCCGCCGCTGCCATCAGCAGCGCCTGGCTTTGCCCCTTACACGCTTTGAGCGCGGCGCCGGTGTAGCCCATTTCGCGAGCGAGCATCAGCGCATCCTGTCCGGTTAGCGATTCATCGATCACAATGGGCCGCAGCTTCGCCGCCTGGTGCATCACGTTGCTGCGATCGAGATTCAGATCGCGCTTGGTCGGTTGTTCGATGTATTGAATCCTGGCAAATCCTTCCGGCGACTTCTCTTTAATCTGTCGGATGAACGCCAGCAGATACGCCACATTTGGACATTTCTCGTTAAAGTCCAGCGAGTAGACCCACTTGCTCAATCCTCGCTTGGCCTGGGTCTCGGCCGCCACTCGGTCCACCGCGATCACCCGATCCACATCCCACTTCACGTCATCGCCGTTCAGTTTGATTTTGATGTTAGTCAGCCCGTTGTAGTTGATCCACTCGGGCAGCGTCTCGGGCAAGCCATCGTTGATGCGCGTCTTGATATCGGCCTCGGTCACCGCATCCACCGCGCCCACCAGATGATACAAGGGCATCGTCGATTTCGGCTGTTTGAGGATGTACTTGTCCAGTGACTCGCCCTTGAATTCATTGCCCAGATAGTGGCTCAGATCGTGGCTCATCAGATCGCTGCCGCAAGCTTGAAAGCTATTCCGGTTGTGCAGCTTTCCATACGCATCGTGAATCGCGGCATCGAAGGGACTCATCGTCACCAGCGTGCACAGCTTCGGAACAGGTGCGTCCAGCTTCAAGGATTTCGAGACCGCATCGGCAGCTTTCAAATACTCCGGCTCCAGCGCCCAATTGATATCGATGGGGTGTCCGAATTCCTTGTACGAATTCGTAATGCGGGATATCTGTTCGGCCAACGCTTTCATCGCGCTCAGCGTTCGATCATACGGCATAGTCTTCGATGGGAACGACCAGACATTGCCCAGCGGCATCGACCCGAAACCTTTCACTACTTTGCCCGCGGAATTCCGCACGGTGCAATTGACGTTCAGCAGCGTGACCCGATCCACCACGGCGCCGCCGAATTTCAGCGGAGTGCGGTACATGAAATCTTCGAAGCTGTAGCCGATGGCGTCCACTCGGATATCGGTGGCGCGCGCGGCTGCCAGGCTGAGCATCGGCGCGCCCAATGCGGCGCTGAGGAACGAACGGCGTGAAAAGCGATTGGTAAGCACGTAGATATTGTATGTGGAACCAGCGCGAAACATGCGGTGTCTAACCCAGCATGTTTGAACAAGCCTTGATGCCAACCACCCGCAACAAGCCCTGGACGCTGGGGGCTTCCATCACTTTGCAGTCCGCCATTGTTGGGACCATGGTGTTGTATTCGGCCCTGCATGTGGACATGCTTCCGCTGAATACGACGCGGCATCTGGAGTTGCCGGCGCCGCAGGTACCCAAGCCTGCGATTGAGATTGTCGCCGCAATCCTGGAGCGGCGGGCCGGTTCATTGACAATGAATTTGCGCTCCTTCGTGATGCCTTCGACGATTCCGGTTGGAGTTCCGGTTATTGATGACTTGGCTTCAGCCGCTCCAGCCTACTATCCCGCGGCTGCTCCAACGGGTGACGGAGTGCCCTCCGCCGGAGTCATCGGCAGCATTGGCCTGGGCCTCGTGATCGCGGTGGCTCCTAAACAGCCGGTGGTACACGCACAAACCGCCAAGCCTTCCGCGCCGATTCCAGTGGGCGGAAAGGTGATGGAGGCGAAGATTCTGAAGCGGGTGATGCCCATTTATCCGCAACTCGCCAAGAACGCGCGCGTCTCCGGAAGGGTTCATCTTATGAGCATTATCGCGAAGGACGGCACCATT
>JANYCV010000605.1 GCA_025360145.1 Acidobacteriaceae bacterium | reverse complement strand
GCCGCACGCACTCTTCCCGGTGTGCATCCCAAGGGAGCTTTCTTTACACGCGGCTCGGGACATAACAAGTTCGGAGGCTACACGGAGACGCCGGACGAATATCAGGAAGTGATGGACCGCCTCTTGCTCAAGCACAAGGCGGCAGCGAAATTTGTGCCCCCGCCCGAAATCCGCACGCAGCCGGGCGCGCGCTTCGGGGTGGTCACGCTCGGCGGCTGCGATCCGGCGGTGCGCGAGGGGCTGGACCTGTTGGCCGCGCGTGGAATCATCGTTGACTCCATGCGAGTCCGCGGCTTTCCATTCGATGAGACGGTGGAGGCGTTCCTTGACGGGCACGATTTCTGTTTCGTCATCGAACAGAACCGCGACGCCCAGCTCCGCTCGCTTCTCATCCTTGAGACCCGCGTGGCGAAGGAGAAACTGCGGTCCGTGCTCGTCTACGGCGGATTCCCGCTTAGCGCCCGGCACGTGGTGGACGGCATTATGCGCTCGCTGCGCGAGACGGATCCATCGGTAAACGGTCACATTCCGCCATCGAGCGGTTTGCCTTCCGAGATGCCTTCAGTACACGTGCAAATAGAGGAGTAATCATGCCGTCCATCGCAAAACCGATTGCCAAACATCCCAGCCTTCAGCGCAACCATCTTGGGCTGACGATCCGCGACTACGAGGGGGCGATGTCGACGCTATGCGCCGGATGCGGGCACGACTCGATCACGGCGGCAATCGTTCGCACGCTGTGGGAACTGGCTACGCCTCCTCACATGATTGCGAAGCTGAGCGGGATCGGCTGTTCGTCGAAGACTCCGACGTATTTCGTAAGCGGCGCGCACGGATTCAATTCGGCGCACGGGCGCATGCCGCCAATAGCCACCGGAGCGAATGCGGCGAACCGGGAGCTGGTCTATATCGGAATCTCCGGTGACGGCGACTCGCTTTCTATCGGATTAGGCCACATGTGCCACGCAATCCGGCGTAACGTGAAAATGGTTTACATCATCGAGAACAACGGAGTTTATGGGCTTACCAAGGGCCAGTTCTCTGCGTCTGCCGATATCGGATCGAAGAGCAAGCGCGGCGAGCCAAATCGAATGGAGCCGATCGATCCCGTGATGCTCGGACTAAGCATCGGGGCAACCTTCGTGGCAAGAAGCTTTTCCGGAGACAAGGAACAGCTAATCCCAATACTGAAGGCAGCGGTCGCGCATCGCGGATTCGCGCTGGTGGACGTGATCTCGCCTTGCGTGACCTTCAACGACCATACGGGATCGACCAAGAGCTACCTGCATACCCGGAAACACCAATTGAAGGCAACGGAGGCGGATTTCGTTCCGCCCGCCAGCGAGATTTTGGCTAATATCGCGCAGAGCGGAACAACGAATGTAACGATGCACGACGGCTCTGTAGTACGGTTCAGGGCGGTTCCCGCCGGCTACGATCCGGCTAACCGGCGGGCAGTGCTCGACTACCTGCACGAACACCAGGGGAAAGGTGAGGTCGTGACAGGACTGTTGTTTCTGGACGAGTCGGTAGGCGATCTGCATGAGATGAACCAGACGTCCGAGACTCCGCTCTCGAGGTTGGCCTACGAAAAGCTCTGCCCTGGGGCCAGCGAGTTGAATCGCTTGCAGGAAGAATTCCGATAAGACGGGCTTTCAGATTTCCATGCATACGAAATCGGAATTGCAGAGTGCGCAAAGCACCTTGCAGTGCTCAATGAGTTTAGGCTCGACATTTCCATCCCTCACACGGCTTCCCCGCAGCAGCCATGTGGTGGCTGAGTCACCACTCAGTCACCACTGAGTCAACACTGAGTCAACACTCAGTCACCACTCAGTCACCACTGAGTCACCACTCAGTCAACACCCAGTCACCACTGAGTCACCACGCAGTCACCACTGAGTCAACCACTCAGTCACCACTGAGTCAACACTCAGTCACCACTGAGTCAACACTCAGTCACCACTGAGTCAACCACCCAGGTGGGGCGGACCCCTTGGTCCGCGCGGGACGCCTTCGTCCCGCTGCCCGAAGCGGAGGGTGCCGCAACGGACTCACCGGCATTCGATCGCTTACTGGAAAAGGGCGATGGATGTTTCGGCTCCCAACATGGCCCGCATAGGAGGAATGGCCCCAAGAAATCTTTAAATGTGCATAACATCCAGCGGGGCGGCAACGTCTGTCTTTGTATGTGGGGCGCTGTGATATTCTGATTCCGCCTCCAGACTTCACTCATGCGCCTACGCATCACCCTCTCCGCAGTGCTTGTCACGCTATTCATGTGGAGTGGTTTGTTCGCGTTCCAGCGTGGCCGCCGGGGCGGTTTTCGCGAATATGATGAGCCTCTCGTCACGCCTGCCGACGCCGGGGAAAAAACCGAGTGGGCCTTCGCCCGCCTCAAGTATCCTTCGCCGCGCTACTGGAATTGGACCACCGATTACCCCAAGGCCGACCGCCAGTTCGTCCAGGGAGTCCGCCGTTTGACTCGCCTCCACACTCGTTCGGTGGAGCAGGTCGTCGATGTCGATACCGACGAAATTTACAACTGGCCATGGGTCTACGCGGTCGAGGTAGGCCGATGGGATCTGACGGACCCGCAGTGCCAGCGAGTCCGCGATTATCTGCTGCGCGGCGGATTCCTGATGGTCGACGACTTTCACGGAACCCAGGAGTGGGAAGTGTTCATGGCCAGCATGAGCCGGATCTTTCCCGACCGGCCCATCGTCGAACTGGAAAACAAGGATCAAATCTTCCATGTGCTTTACGATCTGGACGAACGGTTCCAGGTTCCCGGAACCGCGGCTCTCTACCGTGGTCTCACTTATGAGAAAGATGGTGTCTCGCCCCGCTGGCGTGCCATCATGGACGATAAGGGGCGCGTGATGGTAGCCATCTGCCACAACATGGATTTGGGAGACTCCTGGGAGCATGCCGACAATCCGCGTTATCCGGAAAAGTACACGTCGCTTGGCTATCGAATCGGCATCAACTACATCATCTATTCAATGACCCACTGAGACTCTCCCGGCCGAAACCATAAATCGATGTTTGAACTCCTTTTCAAATACCCCGCTTCGTTATTCGCCAAAGGTCAATTTGTGTTCCTGGCCGGCTGGCCTCCATGGGCACTCGGAATTTGTTTGGTGCTGGCAGCCGCGGTGCTTGCCTATCCGCTGTGGAAAGCACGCCAACAGCACGCAGAGACGTTGGGCGGAATGCGGCCCGCCGGAATCTGGATACTGCAAACACTACTGGTGACGGTGTTGCTGTTCATCCTCTGGCACCCTGCGCTAAGCGTCGCCACTCTCCGCCCGCAGCAGAACATAGTTGCTGTGGTGGTGGACGATTCGAAAAGCATGAGCTTTCAGGAGGCCGGAGGCACCCGTCGCGATCAGGTAGTCCAGGCATTGAACAGCGGCGTCCTCAAGAATCTGGAAAAGAAATTTCAGGTCCGTCTGTATCGTGCGGGCGCTTCTTTAGAACGAATCGAAAAACCCGAGCAGTTGACCGCCTCTGCGCCTTCCACCAACCTCGGCGAAAGTCTGAAACAGGTGGCCGGGGAAGCCTCCAGTCTTCCGGTTGGCGCGGTGGTGTTGCTTAGCGATGGTTCCGACAATGCAGGCGGCCTGGACCTTGCCACCATCAATGAAATCCGCCGCCAGCGGATACCGGTTCACACGGTTGGCTTTGGCCGGGAGAAGCTGGCGCACGATATTGAGATCTCCGGCGCGGATTTACCAGCACGTACCTTGGCCGATTCCAGAGTCAGCGCCATCGTCACCCTCCACCAGAACGGATATTCGGGCCGCAAAGCTCGCATCACGGTGAAGGACGGCGCAAAGACGCTGGCGACGCAGGAGGTAACTCTTAAGGCGGATGGCATCGAGCAAACCGAGTCGCTGGCCTTCAACGCGGGCTCGGCCGGAGCCCGTAATGTGCAGATTTCCATAGATCCGCAAGCCGGCGAAGAGAATCTGACTAACAATGCTGTCAACCGTTTGATCGCTGTGGAAGGTGCGAAACCGCGTGTCCTCTATATTGAAGGCGAGCCGCGGTGGGAGTTCAAGTTCATCCGCCGCGCCATCGATCTGGATCGCAGTCTGCTGATGTCAACGATGCTGCGCACCACGCAGAACAAGATCTACCGCCAGGGCGGATCTGCCAGTGAGAATGTGGACGGCTTCCCGGCCAAGGTGGAAGAACTGTTCGGTTACCAGGGGCTGATCATCGGAAGCGTGGAGGCAAACTACTTCACCACTACCCAGCAGGAACTCATCCGTCAGTTTGTCGACCGGCGCGGGGGCGGCGTACTTTTTCTCGGTGGCCGGTTCGCGCTATCGGAAGGCGGCGTGGGGAAATCTCCTCTGGCCGATTTGGTGCCAACCGTGCTCCCTGAAAAGAAAGACACATTCCATCGCGATCCGGCGAACGTAGAGTTGACCGGCGCGGGCCGCGACAGTCTGCTCTGCCGGATTGAAGACAATCCAGACCGCAACGTGGAACGGTGGAAGAAGCTGCCGTATCTCGCGAACTTTCAGGAGGTGGGTACGCCGAAACCCGGCGCAGTCGTGCTGGCCGAAATGTCTTCCGGCGGACGCGGAAAGCTCCCCCTGCTGGTAACGCAAAACTACGGCCGGGGCCGGGCCGCCCTATTCGCCACCGCTGGCAGTTGGCGCTGGCAGATGACTCAGCCTCTGGGTGATAATTCGCATGAAATGTTCTGGCAGCAGATGCTCCGCTGGCTGGTCTCTGGAACCTATGGGCACGTAGTAGCGTCCATACCTAAGTCCGTGTTTTCAGACGAAACGAAGATCCATTTGCGCGCCGAAGTCCGCGACAAGGCCTATTTGCCGTCCACCGACGCGCGTGTCGAGGCCAGAATCATGGGACCATCCGGGACCGCCGAGTCCGTAGAGTTGCGGCCTGAACCTACCAGTGAAGGCGTCTATGTAGCCGATTGGACTGCGGAGAAGCCGGGTTCCTACGTAGTCGAAGTCCTCGCCAAACGAGGCGACGACGAAGTGGGGCGCGATGTAATCACCTTCCGGCGGGAAGATGGCGTGGCGGAGAACTTCCATATCCAGCAGAATCGCGAACTTCTCGAAAAGCTTTCTTCCCAGACCGGCGGCAAATACTATGAGCCCAGCCAAATCGGAAGACTCAGCGACGAAATCTCCTACTCGGAGGCCGGTATCACCTCCCGCGAAACCCGCGACCTTTGGGACATGCCAATCCTGTTTCTATTTGCACTTATGTTGCGATCTTCCGAATGGCTGCTGCGGCGGAAGTGGGGTGTAGTTTGAAGCTCGCCTCGCTGCTCCTCTTCAGTGCGCTCAGCGCCCACGCCACTACTTTTTGCGTCACGATTGCGGGCCTCGGCGGCGAACCGGAGTATGAGCAACGCTTCGCGACGTGGGCAAAGGAAATCGATCAGACGCTGAAAGGCGCAGGCCCCGACGTGAAGAGCGAAACGCTCTCCGGACCGGATGCGACGCGCGCCCGCTTTCGAGCAGCCTTAGAATCGATCGCAAAGGAAGCCAAGCCGCAGGATTCGTTGGTGGTCATGATGATCGGACACGGATCGTTCGACAATGTCGATTACAAGATCAATCTCCCTGGGCCCGACGTCTCCGCCACCGAACTGGCGGCGCTGCTCGATCGCATTCCGGCTGGCCGTCAACTGGTGGTGAATATGACCAGCGCCAGCGGCGGCTCCGTTCATGCCCTGCAAAAGCCGAACCGCACCGTAATTACAGCCACGCGGACCGGATCGGAAAAGAACGCTACGGTCTTCGCCCGCTACTGGGTGGAGGCGTTGCGCGATGCCGCCGCCGACACGGATAAGAACGAAGTCATCACCGCGCTGGAAGCATTCAAATACGCCGAGCTGAAGACGAAGCAGTTTTATGAGACGCAGAAGCGTCTCTCCACCGAACACGCCGCGCTAGATGGCGGCAATCAGCAGGGCCCGCTTCTGGCGGCGCGATTCTCGCTTCTGCGAATCGGATCGATTCAGAACGCGGCAAAGGATCCCGCCAAGCAGGCATTGCTGGCCAAGCGCGAACAGTTAGAGGCGCAGATCGACCAGTTGAAATTTCAGAAGGCAGCCACGCCGACAGACGAATACAAGAAGCGGATCTCCGCTCTGCTGCTCGAACTTGCCAGAACTCAGGCAGAATTGGATAAGTAATATGCGATTTGTTTGGATTATCGCCATCGCTGTTCCCTTGTTTGCTCAGACAGCGGAAGAATGCCAAAAACACGAACACTACGGCCGGCGCTCCGAGGCCAGGCAATGCTTCGAGAAACTCACAGGCAGTGCCAATAGCGCCACAAAGGCAGAGGGGTTCTGGGGACTCCGCCAGTTCAAGGAGGCGAACAACGCCTTCCGGCTGGCGGTTGCCACTGCGCCGAAAAATGCGTCGTACCGCGTCCGCTGGGGCCGCCTCCTGCTAGACAGGTTTAACGCAAAGGATGCTGCCGATCTGTTTCAGGAGGCCGTGGAACTCGACCCCAAGAACGCCCAGGCGGCTTTGGGACTCGCACTGGTAGCATCTGACGGATTTGATAGCAAAGCCGTCGGAATGGCGAACAAAGCTCTGGAGTTGGATCCGAAATTGACCGAAGCCCAGGAACTTCTGGCCAGTCTGGCGCTCGAAGACAACACTCCGGAAAAGGCCATTGCCGAAGCCGAAAAAGCGCTCAAAATGTCGCCCGAATCCTTCGACGGCATGGCGATCCTGGGAACAATCGACCTGCTCCGGGACAAGAAATCGACACCGTGGTTTGACGCCATCCTCAAGATCAATCCCGTGTATGGCGAAGGATACGCCATCGCCGGGAAATTTTTCGTGCTCAACCGCCGGTACGTTGAAGGCATCGAATACTACCGCAAAGCCATCGCGCTTTCTCCGGATGACTCGGCGTCCCGCGCGCAACTCGGCGTGAATTTGATGCGCCTGGGCGAAGAAAAAGAAGGGCGCGAACAACTGATGAAGTGTTTCGACGAGGGCTTCCGCAACGCCCTGGTGACCAACTCGCTCACCTTGATGGATAGCTACAAAAACTTCCTGACCTTCAAGACCGAAAATACCATCGTGAAGGTTCACAAAAAGGAGGCTGATCTCATCCACCCCTACGTCGAGGCCGAACTCAAGCGCGCCATCGCAACTTATGAAAAGAAGTACAAGATGAAGCTCCCCGGCCCAGTGCAGGTAGAGGTCTATCCGGATCATGAAGATTTCGCCGTCCGCACCATGGGCATGCCGGGCCTGGGCGCTCTCGGCGTCACATTCGGCAACGTGGTCGCCATGGATAGTCCCTCGGGCCGGAGGCCGGGAACGTTCCATTGGGCCAGCACGCTCTGGCACGAATTGAGCCATGTCTATGTTCTCTCGGCTACCAAACATCGTGTCCCGCGCTGGTTCACCGAGGGTCTAGCGGTACACGAGGAAACAGCGGCCGCGCCCGATTGGGGCGACCGTCTGGACCCCGAAGCCATCCGCGCCATCAAAGAGAAAAAACTGCTTCCCATTGCGACGCTGGACCGCGGGTTCATCCGTCCCACGTATCCTACGCAGGTGGTCGTCTCCTATTTTCAGGCGGGCCGGATTTGCGACTACATCGCGAAGACCTGGAGCTACGACAAACTGCTCGACATGATGCACGACTTCGCGCAAAACACCACCACATCTGAGGTTGTCGAGAAGGAACTCGGCATGAAGCCCGAAGAGTTCGACAAGAAGTTCATCGCGTGGCTGGAGGCGCAAACGAAAAGCACCGTCGACGGCTTCGACGATTGGAAGAAGAAGATCCGCCTGCTGACCGAATCGGCGAAATCCGGACCGCCGGATGTCGTGATCCGTGCCGGACTTCTGATTCGCGACGTCTATCCAGACTACGTCGAAACGGGCAGTGTCTATGAACTGCTTTACGACGCCTACCTGGCGAAGGGTGACAAACCAAATGCCATGGCCCAACTGGAAAAATACTCTGCGGTGGGCGGCAGAAGCTCCACGTTGATCAAGAAGCTCGCCGCGTTGCAAGAAGAGGCTGGTAAGAAGAAGGAAGCCGCCGCCTCTCTCGAAAGGCTGAACTACATTTATCCGTTCGACGAAGAACTGCATCGCAGACTAGGTGGCCTATGGCTGGATCAAGGCAACACGAAAGGCGCCGTAGCCGAGTTTTCCGCTGTGATAGCATCAAAACCGCTCGACCAGGCCACCTCCCATTTCAATCTGGCGCGCGCCCTGAAGAGCGACAATAGAACTGAGGACGCAAAGGAACAATTGCTGCTAGCGCTTGAAGCAGCACCCGGCTACAAACCGGCGCAACATCTTTTACTCGAAATGAGCGGCAAATAATTAATGACAAACCCTTCCATCACCTCTTTAGACTCCTCTGAACTGAAGCAGCGCATCACCCGTTTCCAGCAGGTGGAGAGCGAGATTCTTACCCAGGTCCGCCGCGTCATCGTTGGCCAGGAAGAAGTTCTAGAACAGGTTCTCATCGCCCTGTTCGTCGGCGGTCATTGTCTAATCACCGGACTTCCGGGTACCGCCAAGACGCTGCTCGTCCGGACCATGTCCGAAACGCTCGGCCTCGACTTCAAGCGAATCCAGTTCACTCCGGATCTGATGCCTTCCGACATCACAGGAACCGATATTATCGAGGAAGATAACACCACCGGGCGCCGTAAATGGACGTTTGTACCCGGTCCCATTTTCGGCAACATCCTGCTGGCCGACGAAATCAATCGCACGCCACCGAAGACGCAATCCGCGCTGCTCGAGGCGATGCAGGAACATGCCTGCACGGTGCGCGGTAACAACTATAAACTGCCGGCTCCATTCTTTGTCCTTGCCACCCAGAACCCGATCGAGCTCGAAGGGACATATCCGCTGCCGGAAGCGCAGCTCGACCGTTTCCTGTTCAATGTCATCCTGGACTATCTCTCGGCCGACGATGAACTCAAAGTGGTCAACCGAACCACCACCACGGAGGTCACCCATCCGGTAGTGGTCACCACGGCCGAAGAAATTCTCGGCTTCCAGCAACTGGTTCGCATGGTCCCTATTGCGGATTCCGTAGCCCGGTACGCGGTGGACATCGTCCGTGCCACACGACCTACAGACACGAGTGCGCCGGATTTCGTGAAAAAGTACGTCAACTTCGGCGCCAGCGTCCGCGCGGCGCAATTTTTAGTATTGGCGTCCAAAGCCCGGGCGTTGATGAAGCGCCGCTATCACGTGGCCTACGAAGACATTGCCGCATTGACCGCGCCAGTGTTGCGCCACCGCATTTTGCTGAACTTCCATGCTGAATCGGACAAGGTTGATTCCGACAACATCTTGAAGCAGTTGCTTGCGGCGGTGCCTGTTCCACGGACTTAATTCATGCTTGACCGATTTCTAAATCCGTCGGTGCTTGCGGGCATTTCCGGGCTCGAGCTTGTGGCCAGAACTGTAGTTGATGGCTTCATCTCGGGCCTGCATCGCTCCCCGGACTTTGGCTTCAGCCAGGAGTTTGCCGAGTATCGGGCATACTCGGAAGGCGATGATTTGCGCCACGTGGATTGGAACGTGTATGCCCGCACGGAGAAAATTGTATTGAAGCGCTTCCATGGCGAAACCAATTCACAGGTGACCGTGATTTTGGACGCCAGCGCTTCCATGGGCTACAGTTCGCAGCAAGTAAGCAAAATGGATTATGCCCGCTTTCTTGCTGCGAGTCTTGTCTACATGGCGCACTTGCAGCGCGATGCAACGGGCGTAATTGTGTTTGATGACGAAATTCGTGAATACGTTCAACCCTCTGCCAAGCAAGGGCAGTTGGCTCGGATTCTGCATGCGCTGGAACATGCAGAGCCCAAGGCCCGTACCGATTACGGTAAGCCTTTCTATCACTTTCAACAGTTTCACCGCAGGCGTGGAATTACTGCCGTAATTTCCGATTTCTTCGAGAACCCCAAGGCAGTTGTCGATGCCGTTGCACCGTTGCGTTTCCATGGCAATGACGTGGTGCTGTTCCATCTTTTGGACCCGCAAGAGTACCGT
>JANYCV010000650.1 GCA_025360145.1 Acidobacteriaceae bacterium | reverse complement strand
GTACGCATTCGACTTGCAAATCACACTCAGCAGATGGCGGATGCTGTAATTACTCTTCCGGAACTGGTCCGCCAGCGCGTTCAGCAATTCCGGATGAGATGGCTGCAACTGCCAGCCAGCCGGCAGGTTCTTCGGGTCTTGCCGTGCCAGATCGAACTCATCGAATGGCTCCACAATTCCGAAGGACATCATCCGCGACCAGAATATATTCGCCGTCGCACGCGCAAACTGCGGATGCGCCGTAATCATCCGGCCCATCTCGTCGCGCGGGTCCGCATCCGGCCTCGCCTTCTCGCCCGTAAGAATAAATGCCGGATCGTTAGGCCCGCCAAAACGCGGCACACGTATCATGCTGCCGCCCTTTGTGTTGTATCCGGGATTGTGATCGTCAATCAGAAATTCGCCCGATTGCGGCTTACCCTCTTCCCAATACATCAGGTACCGCGAATGGCCCAGAAACGAGGAGTTCTGAAAGAACTGCGAACGCTTCTGCTGCGAGAGCCAAACGTTCACTTTCTCCAGATGGCCCTTGCCGTCGTGGCAGGAGATGCACGAAAGATTGATGCCGAGGAAGGTCTTTCCGTAAAGAACCGCAAGTTCATCATCGGTATCCAGCTGGTGAACCATGCCAAGGTCGGCGCCATCGTCGGGTTGCGGTTTCCCCTGCACGTGCTCACGCGCAATTACGTTCGATGCCGCCACCACATGGTTGCTTTTCGCCGCGGCCGCAATGATCGACCGCACCATGTCGTCATACGGACGATCCACCCGCAGATTCTCCTTCATCCAATAATGGAAAAGATTCTGTCCGCGTCCCATCTTCCCGTTCGCCCGGAAGAGGTCCATGAAGTAATACGCCCATTTATCGACGTAAGCATCACTGGCGAGCAAGCGGTCAATCAGCTTGTCGCGTTTCGCGGGATCGGTATCGGCAACGAAGGATTTCAATTCTTCGGATGCGGGAATGCGCCCGGTCAGGTCCAGCGAAACCCTGCGCAGAAACTCGCCATCGCTGGCCAGCCCGGCATGCGGAACGCCGTCCCGCTCCATCTTCGCGAAGATGTATTCGTCAACAAAGTTACGGCGCGGGATTCGACTCGCGTCCGCCTTCCCAGGCACTGATGCCAACACTTTTTCGGTCAGCGCCCCCGCATCGCGGGACGGCGTTGCCTGGAACAGCGGCGCATGCGCCTCAGAGAATCGATCGGGCGGCAGCGCCTCCGGCTGGGCTTTCTTGGGTGGCTCGGCGGCACTCAGGGCAACGGCGCTAATGGCCAGGCAGACGGATGTGATGGAGCGCATCTTGGAACTCCTATTCTAGAGAGCTGCAATGATGTTACAACATTTCATTCATCGCCGGTGATGGTCGTCCTGCCCGCTAACCACTCCTTCCTCGCGGTCCAGCGGGTTTATCTTCTTCACTCGTTCCCGCCAAATCGAAAGCCCGGCCACAACAGCCACGACGGCGACGAGAACAATCCCGTACACAAACGGCGGAATTGGTTCGCCCCCATCGAGGAACGACGGCGCAATAAACAGGTACAGCACGAATAGAACGGCTGCCACCGCCATTACCGCCAGGTAAGTTCCTTTCTTCGAGGTCTCCATCTGCAATTTATTTGCCTCCTCCCGCAGGCGAAGCGCGCCCACGTCACAACACCTTTTTTCCTTGACGGCTTGTCGCCAGCCCGTTGTCGTTCACCACTTCCCGGTCCACCCAATTGCCTCCCGCATTCCGGATGCCGGTCTGCAATAATGGCCTACGAAGCACGCCCGCTTCCGCCAGCGTCCACGGTCCGTGGCAAATTGCAGCCAGCGGCTTGCCGGCATCGAAAAAGCTCTTCACGAAATCGACAGCTTTCCGGTTGATGCGGAGCGGACCGCGGTTTATGTCGCCGCCGGCTGTCTCCAAGGCCACATCGACTGGAAACGAATTGCCCCAATCCTTGTCTTTTCACCCACGGACCTCGCCTTTGCCGGGCGAGACGATTTCAGTTCTTGCCAGCGCAGCCTGCTCAAATCCGTCCGTAATTAGAACAGCGATTGTTTTACCCGCCAGTTCAGACGCCATGAACATCTCGTTATCATTCATCTTTCATTCAGTAGACGCGATCTGAAGTAGTTTTCATACGAAAAATCGAAACTCCTCAGGACGGTTGAAAAAAGTAAGGCATTCCGCTGCAATCCGATCTCGATCGCAAGCGGACCGTCCCGCCTTCCCCTATACTGTCCTGATACATGGCCGCGACAAGGAGAAACTGAAATGGATATCAACGCGATTGCAGTAACAGCTACCGCGATTGCCACACAGGTGGGGCTGAAGATACTGGGAGCCGCCGTTCTATGGTTTGTCGGTAGAAGACTCATTCACTTCACCGGCAGCATCCTCTCGAAGGCGCTCGCCCGGCAGAGCCTTGATTTCACCATCTCCGGCTATATCAAGTCCACCGTTACCGTTCTCTTGAATATCGCATTAATTGTTGCGTTGCTCGGCTTCTTCGGCGTGGAGACCACCACGTTCGCGGCGTTGCTGGCCGCGGGCGGGGTCGCCATCGGGGTAGCCTGGAGCGGTCTGCTCGCCAACTTCGCCGCCGGCGTTTTCATCGTAATTTTGCGCCCGTTCAAAGTGGGGGATTTCGTTACGGCCGGAGGCGTCACCGGAACCATCTCCCACATCGGCCTCTTCGGCACCACCATCGACACGCCCGACAACGTTCAAACCATCGTGGGCAATAACAAGATTCTTTCTGACAATATTCAGAACTTCTCCAGCAATCCCTACCGCCGCGTCGACCTCCTGGCCCAACTCGACCACGGCTCGGACCACAACGTGGCCATCAGTATCTTGAAGGACCGCCTAGCCAAAATTCCGAACGTCATCCAGACGCCTGCGCCGGAAGTGGACATCCTCCAATTTAATATGGCCGGACCCGTTCTAGCAGTCCGGCCATATTGTCACAATTCAAACTATTGGCAGGTCTATTTCGATGCCAACAAGTTGATCCGGGAAAGCTTCGGCGAAGCTGGATTCGCAGCCCCCGGACAGCATGTTATGCTGCATAACGCCCAGTGAGGGCAATGCGCGTTACCGGTGCCCGCGGCCGTGCCCGCCGCCCCGATAGCCAAAGCTCCTGCCGTAGCCGTGACCCCCGCCGTAACCATAGCCTCGCCCGTAGTAACCCGGTCCGAATGAGAAAAATGAACTCGATCCGTAGTACGGCGAATAGTAGCCGTACGGAGCATAATACGGCGAGAAGTACGGCGCAACTGCAACGCGCTGCTGCTGGGGTTGACGATAGGAGAAGTTCTGCTGTTGCTCATACGCATCTTGCGCCGGAGGCTGAAAAGCCTGCTCCGACCGTGCGGTGTTCACGACCACGGGTGCCACAACCCGAAACGTCAACAAGGTCTCCGGGTAAACCGCGGTATTGTTTCCACGCGTCACCAGCACGCCGATGGTGGATGCGGCAGCACCCGCAAGCGCGCCGATGCCCGCTCCGAATCCGCCGTCCACCGCGCCGCCGATTGCCGCGCCCACGCCGGTAGTCGCCGCGATCGCACCGGCATCACGGCCTATCGAAGTGCCGCCGTTCCGCTCGGTCAATTGAGTCTGAATCGATACCTGCTGGCCATCCACCAGGCTAAGTTCGGTCAACTCAATCACCAATCGCGAGGTGCCCTTTACACGGCCGCCCTTTTGCGACTCCACCACACGGCCGGCCACTGTCTGCCCGCGCCGCGCAATCACCAACCCGTCCGCCACCAACGGCTGCGCCAGCGTGGCGGTAAATGCATCGCCAGCTTGGTTGTGATCGGTGGAAATCGGCTGGTTCAACCGCACCGTGATCCAAGAACCCGGCCGCAGAGTGAGTTGCGGTCCCACGTTGTAGGGACGCTGATAAACCGGCGGTCCGTCTTGCTGTTGCTGTTCCTGCTGCTGTCGCGGATCGAATCGAGGCCCTTGGTCCCCCGCCTGGGGTGGTCCCTGTTCGCCAATCTTTCGCCAGCCCGGCTGTTGTTGGTCATATCCGGCTTGCCCACCTTGCTGAGCGAATCCCGGCGTCGTCTGAACTAACAAAAATGCAGCGGCCAAGGCGGTCCATGTCTTATTTTGGGTAGTCATAATCAGTCGGCCTTTCGCGGCCTACCCCTCCATATGCAAATCTGGTGCCAAACGTAAGTGATTGGTTTTGAGCGGCCTTTTACAATTCGCGATGGTTGGATTAGGCCGTCGGTGGTTGTGTTCAACCACTGACGTTCGTACTGCACCGAATGTCCCGGCCCTTCCGTCTTCACCGTCTGTTGGCCAAACACAAAACCTTCTTGCTCCATTCCCGGAAACACGCGGTGGATATGGCCGCGGTCCGCCGCCGCTTTCACCGGAGCCCATTCCACAGCGCTCGCAAGCCCGGGATTCAGAAAAAATGGATGGGACACGCGCGATCTCTTACTCCATCGATTCACCACCCTGTGCCACATCGCCCGATAGCGCCCGTGCGTGGCAAACTCCAGAATCTTGCCCATGTTCACATCCAGCCATTCTCCGCCGCCCGTGCGCACTTCTAGCCCTTCCCGTATCGTCCTGCAAAAACAAAGTGATTGAACTTAAATCCATGTGCGGCGCGACGCCTGTTCAAGAATCATCGTCGGCAGCGGATAAGCGGCTTTTTCCTCCGCCAGATAGATAATGTGTCGCCGGCGAGCAACGGCATCCGAGGCAAGCTCTTTATAGGCTTGGCGCGGCAGACGGTAGTGATCGAAGCCTGCCTGAGTCAAGAACATACCGGGCTTGGGAATTATCCAACAAAAAGCAGGTCTCTCAAAACGTAACAGTTCAGGTCCTCCCTGAATTCCCGCGGAAGCTGTCGCCCATTCTTTCCCTCGGGGTGCCACGGCGCGTCGCGCTCCAGGAGCGGTGACGGAGAATCAACGACTTGGCAACCGCTTTGAATTAGCGATCCGCGCAAAGCCGACTTCGGCGAAGGCCTGAGAGGGGGGCGTGAACTGTCACCTCAAAAATTACCAGCCGCGTGAGCTTCTTTGCCATTGGATTGGAATTCGGCGGGCAATAAGGGTCTCCCAAAACTTCCCATACACGAACCCCGCTTGCCCGCGTCTTAATGTAGCGGTAAGCTTCGTATGGGAGTATCGATGACACTTAACTTCGCGTCTTCAGCCGTGTTTCTTGCAGCGTCGCTGTTCGGCCATGCAGTGTTCGGACAGGCAGTATTCCCGACTGGTCCTACCCTGCTGCCTCCGCCGAATGCGTCCCGTTTCGGTAACATTCTTTTCCCAGGGGGCACTCCAATTGCCGCCCCCGCGCCGCGTCTCGGCAGCCTCATTCCGAATCACGGCCCGTATTCGGGCGGCTATGTCAGCCCGCCGGCGTACCCAAACAATTCCCGGCCGGGCGGTCGGGATCGTACGGTAGCGGTCCCCTACGCCTTCCCGGTTTATTTCAACGACTACGGCGGCTACAATTATCCGCCGCCACAGCAGCCGCTCACCATCGTAGTGCCGCAACAGCAGCAAACCGTTCCAACCGTAATCATCAACCAGACTTTCTTCTCCGGCACTCTGGAGCCCAACGAAGAAGAGGCCTCGGCCCAATCCAGCGTCCGGGTCTATAAGACGCCCGTGCGCGCCGCAGTTCCCGAGCCTGCGAAAGCGCCCCGTCAAGCGTCCGACGACAGGGCCACTATCTACCTGATCGCCTACAAGGACAATTCCATACATTCCGCAATTGGCTACTGGACCGAAGGCGACACGCTTCACTACGTCACCCAGCAAGGCACTGTGAATAGGATCTCGCTCGACCAGGTGGACAAACCGCTCTCCGATCAACTAAATAGCGAACGGAACGTTGATTTCCAGATCAAGGCAAAATAACCGGCTTCCCAATTTGCCGCTGAAAGGCAGTTCATGACTCCATCGGCGGCGGCATCCTATAGAGATCCGATTGCAGATTGGCGAGAGAGGCTTTCAGGTATCCGGCCGGGTGCCAGCTCCCCTTCGCGATGGATGATCCAATATTCAAGTTCCAGCGCGGCCGCCGTATCAGGCCGGAACCGCGCCGAACTGTTTCAAACAATTGTGGCGCTGGAACACCATCGCTGGTTTTGTTGCCTGATAACCGGCCAAACCCAAACAACAAAACGGCATCTCGTAGCGCGTCCGCACCAGCGTGTCCGCACCAACGTGGTTAAAGCCACAAATAACTTCACCGGCTCAAACAGTGGGCCTCTACGACTTCAGGCTGGCTGCTTTCTTTAGCGCTTTTTTCTCCCGCCGGGGTAACCGGCTCTTGTTCTTCTTTTTAAGTTTCGGCACCTTCGGGGCGCTGGGTTTGCGCGGCGGAGCATCTAGTCCCACAAGCGCGGCAATCTTGCCAGCCGCGGTACCTATTGTCTTTGCAGCATCGATCAGAACGCTGTCCTCTGCTTCTGCTTTCTTCGTCATTTGTATCTCCTCCACATTGAATGAACGCGATTCGCGCGCGAATGGTGCACGTAAGATCCGGTCGGGGCGCACGGCTCTGCTAAAACAATGCCCGCTACTCGTCACCCTAAGATCCACTTTACCTCCGGCGAGCTTGTCCGCGACAATGTCATCGGTATGACGGATGGCCGGCCCGTCCCTTTTACGCCAGATGCCGAGCAAATTGCAAAGGGTTTGGAAGGATACCTGGCCGCCCGTCGCGATGCCGAACCCTATGAAAGTGAGCGGGTTCTCCGCATTAACCGGCTGCGGTACTCGCGCCGCGTTTCCGGAATACCACAACCGCCAGCGGCGGCAACGTGACGTTGATACTGTGTGGACGGCCATGCGATGCCACCGGCTCAGACGTTACCACGCCGCTGTTCCCCATGTTGCTGCCGCCGAACAACTCCGAATCCGTATTCAGAATCTCGTCGTATAGTCCGGGCTCCGCCACACCCAGGCGGTAATGTTCTCGCGGCACCGGCGTAAAGTTGCAACAGAACATCAGCGCGGCTTCGCTGTTGTTCGCGAAGCGCACGAATGAAATGACGGACGATTCCGAATCCCGAAAGTCCACCCATTCGAATCCCGAATAGTGGAAGTCCACTTCGTAAAGCGATCGCTCCGACCGGTAAATGCGGTTCAATTCCTGCACCAGCGCCTGGAGCTTCCGGTGCGGCTCGAAATTCAGCAGATCCCACGCCACGCTGCCGTCGTGATTCCATTCCGAAGTCTGGCCGATATCGCAGCCCATGAAGAGCAGCTTTTTTCCCGGATGCCCATACATGAACGCCAGAAACGCACGCGCATTGGCGAACTTCTGCCACTCATCGCCAGGCATCTTACCCACCAGCGATCCTTTGCCATACACCACTTCGTCATGCGAAATCGGCAGAACGAAGTTCTCCGTGAAGGCATACAGCAGGCTAAAGGTGATGTTGTTGTGGTGGTATTTGCGGAAGATCGGAGCGCTCGAAAAGTAATCCAGCATGTCGTGCATCCAGCCCATGTTCCACTTCATGGTGAACCCCAGCCCGTTTAGATAAACCGGCTTGGAAACGCCTGAAAACGCGGTGGATTCCTCAGCCACCGTCATGGCCCCCGGCACCTGGTGCGCCACTTCGTTGAATTTCCGCAGAAAGCTGATGGCCTCCAGATTTTCATTGCCGCCGTGAATGTTCGGCACCCACTCGCCGGCCTTGCGCCCGTAGTCGAGATAAAGCATGGAAGCCACCGCATCCACCCGCAGCCCGTCAATGTGGTACATCTTCAGCCAGAACAGCGCGTTTGAAATCAGGAACGTCCGGACTTCGTTCCGGCCGAAATTGAAGAT
>JANYCV010000625.1 GCA_025360145.1 Acidobacteriaceae bacterium | reverse complement strand
TATGGTTCCTTCCGAACCAAGGAACTGTTCGCCATACCCGTATTGATCGTTGCCGAAGTAGCAACTATAGTTCAGATGGAAATTATCGGGGTACTCATACAGCGCGCTGAGCGTATCCGGCACTTCGCGGTCGTCCGGCTTACCCCACCGGTAGATACCGCCCGAGGCCATGCATGTGGAGGGCAGAACCTTCCCCAGAACGAAGTTTGAGATATCCGTCTGATGCACCAGCAGATCGGTGGAAATGCCGCCGGAGTAGTCCCAGTAGTTGCGCCATTGGTAGTAGCGATGCTTGTCGAACGGGCGTTTCGGAGCGCTGCCCAGGAACTTATTCCAATCGGAGTTGCTCTCGTCGGCGTCCGGCGGAATCACGTAGCGCCACGCGGCAGGAATCGGCGCGGTGGGGTCGAAGTTGCGATACCAGAACGCGCGGACGTAATGCACTTCGCCGATCATTCCCTGTTCGTACATTTCCTTGGCGCGGATGTAAAGTTTGTTGCTCCGATTCTGCGTGCCCACCTGCACCACTTTTCCGGTTTTCTCGGCGAGCTTGACAATCTCGGCGCCCTCTTCAATGGTGTGGCCGATGGGCTTCTCCAGATAAATATTCTTTCCGGCTTTTAGCGCGGCCATCGCCATGGCGTAGTGCAGATGCTCCGGCGTTGCGATAAACACAACGTCGATGGAAGGGTCGGCCAGGATTTCTTTGTAGTCGAGGTAGGTCTTGGGCGTGTTTCCGCCCATCGTCTGGACGCGATCTTTTCCCTTGGCCAGATTGCCGCTGAACGTGTCGCAAACGGCAACCACCTCAACCATGTCCTTGCTGCCCTGATACATTTGGCCCATGACGTGGTAGCCGCGTGAACCAGTTCCGATCCAACCTACCTTCACTCGATCATTCGCGCCGAGTACCGGCATTGAGGCCGGAGCGGCGGCTAACGCGGCAACCGCTGCCGTTTTCATAAAATTACGGCGGGAAAGTTCGTCCGTCATGAAAGGGTCTCCTAGTTGTTCTACGCCCCTAGGATATCAAGGGCCGCGAAGAAGTTACAGACGGCCCGCTGGATTTCATGTACCCTATTTAAGGCTGATGCACAAGGTTAAAGACAAAGGTGTGCTGATCACCGGCGCCGGGCGCGGGATCGGAAAGAGGTTGGCGATCGGCTTTGCGTCCAGAGGCGCGCGAGTCGGATTGCTGGCGCGGAGCAAGGCGGAGCTGGATCTGGCAGACCTGGAAATTGAACACGCCGGAGGCACCTCGCTGCGACTCCGTGCGAGTGTTTGCGATTTCGAACAGATGGCCGCCGCCGTGGACAGGATGAAGACCCAATACGGCACCATTGATATTCTGATCTGCGCGGCCGGTTTGCAAGGTCCCATCGCGCCGCTGGCGGAGACGTCTCCAAAGGTGTGGGCGGAAACAATCGAAACAAATCTGATCGGCGTGATGCACTCGTGCCGGGCCGTGCTGCCCCATATGATTGAGAAGCGCTCCGGGAAGATCATCGTGATAAGCGGACGTGGCGGCGCCGGACCGCGGCCGTGGTTTTCCGCCTATGCCGCTTCTAAGGCGGCAGTGGTGCGGATGGTGGAGACGCTGGCCGAAGAAGTTAGAGACCATAATATTCAGGTGAATGCAATGGCGCCTGGCGGAACCTACACCAGCATGACGGACGAGATTCTGAAGGCGGGCGACCGGGCAGGCTGGAAAGAGAACGAAGAGGCGCAGCAGGTCCGGCTGACGGGCGGCATCGCACCGGAGAAACAGATTCAGCTTGCGTTGTTTCTCGCATCGGAAGCCTCAAACCATATCAGCGGAAAATTGTTGCACGTGAACGACGATTGGAAGAAGTTGGAACATGCGAATCTGAGCCGGGACATTTACACATTGCGCCGGACGCAGAAAACTTCGAAGGAAGACTCATGAAAAAGCTAGTACTGGTTCTTTGCTGCCTGGCTGTTTCAGGTGTATCAACGGAAGCCCAGCCAAAAAAGAAGAAGATTCTCGCCATCGGAGAGGTTGCCGGTTTTCAGCACGATTCGGTATCGCACGGGCTTGCGACCATCGAGCGATTGGGCCGCGAGACCGGGCTCTGGGATACCTACATCCGCACCGATTCACAGTTGATCACCAAGAAGAAGCTCGAAGCGGGGAACGCGCACAATCTGAACTACTTCGATGCGGTGGTTTTTTACACTACGGGCGAACTGAATATGGACGATCAACAGAAAGCCGATCTGCTTTCGTTCGTCAAAGAGGATGGGAAAGGATTCATCGGAATCCATTCGGCGACGGATACATTTTACAAGTGGCCGGAGTACGGCGAGATGATCGGCGGTTATTTCGACGAGCATCCTTGGGGAACGTTTAATGCTCCGGTGATTGTGGAGGACCGCGAGTTTCCCGGCATGAAACAGTTCCCGGAACAGTTTGTGATTCTGGACGAGATTTATCAGTACAAGAATTACTCACGCGACAAGGTGCGCGTGCTGATGAGTCTGGACGTGAGCAAGCTGGACATGACCAACCCGAGAGTACACCGGAAGGACGGCGATTTCGCGGTCGGTTGGGTGAAGAACTACGGCAAAGGCCGTGTTTATTACTCGAACCTAGGGCACCGGGACGAAACGTATGACCGGCCGGATATACAGAAAATGCTGATAGAAGGCGTGAAATGGGCGCTTGGGCTTACGCAGGCGGATGCCACGCCGCGGCCGAAGCGGTAGCGATGCATCACCACACGCGCCGGCAGTTTCTAAAGCGAACGGCCATTACGCCATCGTTAGTATGTGGCCTTGCGGCCGGTTGGGAGGATCTGCTGCGGGCGCAACAGGCGCCCGCCCCGCGCTACGACCTGATTGTGAAAGGCGGCCGCGTGATCGATCCTTCGCAGTCGATCTCAGCCGTTCGCGACATCGCCATCAGCGGCACTAAGATTGCGCGGCTTGGTCGCGATATCCCGTCCGCCGAAGCGCGCAACGTACTCGATGCCAAGGGCAAGATCGTAACGCCCGGACTGATCGATGTGCACACGCACGTCTACGACGGCGTTGCTCCGTTGGGTATTCCCGCGGACCCGAACTGCATCGCCAAGGGCGTCACCACCGCGCTGGATGCAGGTTCGGCCGGGGCGCACACGTTTCCCGGTCTGCGAAAGTATGTGATCAACGTTGTCGATACGCGCGTGTTCGCACTGTTGAATATCTCCGTGGTGGGCCAGTCCACTCTTTCTGACGATAACGCTTATGGCGAACTGCTCGACCTGCGTTACGCCAATCCAAAGCTTGCCATCCGAACCATTGAGCAGAACCGCGACGTGATTCTCGGCGTGAAGATTCGGCTGACCGAAAACATTGCAGGCGGCCACGATCTGGAAGCTCTGCATCTGGCGCGCGAAGCGGCCGACGCGGTGAAGCTCCCGCTGATGGTCCACATCGGTGGCTCGCATTCCACGCTCGATGCAATTCTTGCCGTGCTGAAGAACGGCGATGTGGTGACACATTGCTACCGTGACGGCAGCGGAGGAATTCTGGATGACAAGGGGCGCATTCTGCCCTCGGTGCACGCCGCCATTGCACGAGGGATTCATCTCGATGTTGGCCACGGTGCGGGCAGCTTTTCCTTCGACGTCGCCGAAAAGGCCTTGAAGCAGGATCTGTTGCCGGGCACGATCTCCAGCGACGTGCATCAGTTTAACGTCAACGGCCCGGTTTTCGATCTTGTCACGACGCTCTCGAAATTTCTGCACATGGGGTTGACGCTGGAGCAGGTGATCGAGCGGTGTACGGCAAATCCTGCCAACACGTTCGGTTTTCCGAAGGGTTTAGGGACGCTGCGAGTAGGCGCCGAAGCCGACGTGGCCGTGCTCACGATGGCGGAGGGTGATTTCGACCTTGTCGATTCGCTTGGCGTTCACAGGTTGGGTCATCGCAAATTGATTCCCGCAGCCACTGTGAAGGCTGGGCGCATCTATGGGTCGGCGTCCATTCCCGTGGTCCGCTACTAAGAGGTACATTTCGGGCGGACGCTGGCCGGCCAATTCCGAAGCTAGCGCATAGAGTGCAATTTCGAGGTCCACCTGGGATCAGGCAACAAGCTGGAACAGCGGATTGGACGAACGATTTTGGGTACACCAAACACGGTGTGGGCGTGGATGTATGCCTACGGAGTGAAGGGGGAGTGCGGGCACAGTTCCCCCTAAGCGCGCCCTTACTTATTCAAATTGTCAAAGAGCCGTGGAATAGAGCTTCCTGCGAAGATACCCCTGGTGCTGATTTTGCTCGATCTCCGGTTATTCCGCGCTTTCCGGCTGCGGTTCGGATGCCTCGCACTGCGATTTCAGGGAGGACAGGAAACCTTTCAGTGCCTCGGGAGACATTTGGGTAATCATTTCGGCGAATTCGGGCAAACCCGGGGTAATTACCGGTGAGGAAACTGGCTGGGCG
>JANYCV010000623.1 GCA_025360145.1 Acidobacteriaceae bacterium | reverse complement strand
GATGGTTCTGCCGCACGGCTGGATGGTTCTGCCGTGCCGTCGAGTTTGGCGCGGACGGGGTCGAAATCCACGAACCAGCTCTGGAACAGCGCCCGCGCCATCGCTTCCAGCGTCGCGTTCATCCGCCGGTTCAACTCGATCTTGTCGTCCAGGGCCTCCAAAGCTTCGACGAGCGTAAGCTCACGCGCGGTTGGCTTTGGAACGGAAAAGGCGAGAAAGTCTCCCCGAGCTAGAGAAAGGTTCGTTGTGCCAATTGAATGAGCTCGGCAGTATTCTCGATAAACAGGCGTTCGTAACAGCCAGTAAACATAAGAGGAAGGAACGTCCTTCCTCTTGAATGTGAGCTTGACCGTATCTTGAGTGACCCTTCCCTCGGAAATTCCGTCCGGCACACGCGCAACTGCCCCCAGAAGTTCGGCTGCCTGGGTGACGTCTTTGAGTGAAACGTAAATGTCCCCTGGGCGAAGGATAAGCTTCTCTGGTGATTCCCCGCCATATGTCCGCAGAGAGTCATCCCGGAAACCACCGTTTCTTTTAATTGAGGCGAGCCCGAGCAAGACCGGTCCCGGTTGCCCCAATAGTCTGCTCTTGTATGTCGTCCCACGTTGGAGTGCTACGACATCTCCCAAAGTGAGAGGATCGTGGTCACTTCCCGCCATACCACAGCCCCCCAAGTTCGCCTTTATAGCCGCGCCTTGGCGCAGGCGGAGCTTGTTTTTGATATGAACACCGAGCGTCAGCCGGGACCAGCCATGCTGGATGACCTGTGCGGCATACCACTCGCGCTCGGATTCATCGGAAACCCTGGTGAGCAGCGTGACGATATGGAACCAAGGCAATTGGTCAGCAGGCTGCTGACCAATTCTACCGTCCGGGGACAGTTGCGCGAAATACCGCATGTACTTCAGATTGGAACCGGAGAAGCCTTTCATCTCCGGGAAGGATTCTCGGAGGTCGGCGGACAAACGGTCGATCGCTTTCACGCCCCAACCCTGGCGGGTCTGCCGTTCCAGAATCTCGCCGCCGATGTGGTGGTAGAGGCGCACCAATTCCTGATTGACGGCCAGCGCGGCAGGCTGCCGGGCGCTGGAGATCCGAGACTTGAGGCTGGTCAGCAAGTTCGCGTAGTCCCCAGAAAGAATGGGTTTGTTAGAAGCGATAACCCAGCCCTCCCAGGTTCGCCCGGATGGCCTCTTCCAGTTTCGCGGCCTCGGCGAACTGGCCGTTCAGTTCGGCCACGAGGCGGGTCATCTTTTGCTCGAAGGGTTCACCGTCATCTTCGACCTCCTCGGCCCCGACGTAACGGCCGGGGGTGAGGACGTGACCGTGCTGCTTAATCAGATCGAGGTCAGCGGACTTGGCGAATCCGGCGATGTCTCCGTAGCTGCCCGCGTCTTTCTCGCCGCGCCACGCGTGGTACGTGCCGACCACTTTGGCGATGTCGGCGTCGGTCAGCTCGCGGTGGACGCGGTCAATAAGAGTCCCGAGTTTTCGCGCGTCGATGAAGAGCGTTTGGCCTCGGCGGTCGCGCCGTTTTCCGTCATTCTTATTTTTCGCGAGAAACCAGAGGCAGACCGGAATCTGCGTGGAGTAGAAGAGCTGGCCGGGGAGGGCGACCATGCAGTCCACTAGATCCGCTTCGATGATTGCCCGCCGAATGTCGCCTTCACCAGACTGATTCGACGACATGCTGCCGTTGGCGAGCACGAATCCCGCAAAGCCGTCTTGCGCGAGGTGGTGGATGAAGTGCTGGACCCAAGCGAAGTTTGCGTTGCCCTTGGGCGGGACGCCGTATTGCCAGCGGACATCGTCGTCGGCGCGGTGCCAGTCGGAGTCGTTGAAGGGCGGGTTCGCGATGACGAACTGGGCTCTGAGATCCTTGTGAAGATCGCGCCGGAAGGTGTCGGCGTGTTCGGGGCCGAAATCGGCCTCGATATTGCGGATGGCAAGGTTCATGAGCGCCAGGCGGCGGGTGGTGGCGTTGCTCTCCTGCCCGTAGATGCTGAGGTCGCCGATGCGGCCGCCGTGTTCGAGGACGAATTTCTCCGACTGGACGAACATGCCGCCGGAGCCGCAGCAGGGGTCATAGATGCGGCCCTTGTAGGGGCCGAGCATCTCGACGATTAGGCGGACGATGCAGCTTGGGGTGTAGAACTGGCCGCCGTTCTTGCCCTCGGCGCTGGCGAACTGGGTGAGGAAATATTCGTAGACGCGGCCGAGGATGTCCTTGGAGCGGTTGGCGGCGTCACCGAGGCCGATGGTGCCGATGAGGTCAATTAGTTCGCCGAGGCGGTGCTTGTCGAGTCCGGGGCGGGCGTAATCCTTGGGGAGAACGCCTTTGAGCCGGATGTTGTCGCGTTCGAGGGCGACCATGGCGTCGTCAACGACTTTGCCGATGGTTGGCTGCTTGGCGCTGGCTTGCAAGTGAGGCCAGCGGGCTTCTATGGGCACCCAGAAGACGTTTTCGGCGCGGTATTCGTCGGCGTCTTCGGGGTTGGAACCGGCGTAGTCGCCTTTTCCTTCGATGAGCTTGGCGTGCATTTCTTCGAAGGCGTCGGAGATGTATTTGAGGAAGATGAGGCCGAGGACGACGTGCTTGTATTCGGCGGCGTCCATGTTATTGCGCAGCTTGTCGGCGGCGAGCCAGAGCTTGGCTTCAAAGCCGATGAGTGCGCCATTGGCCTTAGTCTTCGAATTAGCAGGAGTGCCCATGTGCAGGTTCCATTAGATGTTACCTTGAGGCTCTTGCACAACCGAGGGAAGAGGCTCACATGCAAATGGGGTGCTAAAGTTTTACGGATTTTTGAGAGATCTATTTTGTTTTTGGTGTGTTAGGTTTTTGCGCCGGAGGCTGCTCCCGGTAGCCGGACCTTCGCGATGTGCCAACATCTGATCTCTGAAGGCAAACCTGTCTGTACGATTGACGATCCCACGAATCAGAATCTTTTTGACCTAGGCGTCTAGGCGATCAGGCTGGGAGATGCAGGCCGGAGGAAAGCCAACTACTTGACTGACCAAATTGCCTGGATTGTCATTCGTCGTCGTTGTAAGTAGTCTTCTGATCGCGCATTCCGTGAATCACTCGTGAGATGACAACGTATTCGCCGCTCTCGCGGTAATAGATGATGTACTTACCGGCGGGGAACCCGCGGAGGCCAACTTCGATGCCGTCGCGGCGGGTGCCGGCTTCCGGGGTCTGCGCGAAAAGGGAAAAGCAGCCGGTTAGCGATTCAATAGCAGTGTTGGCGATGTCGATACTTTGCGATTGCGTAGCAACGTAGTACCAAATCTCATCCAGATCGCGTTCCGCCAAATCGGCGACACGAATGCGCTTCATCGAGCCGGGGTGTTTGCTTCCTCAGCCAGACGCTTACGGCCGCGCGCTTTCACGCGGTCTGCAAGCTCTGTGATATTGCTCGCGTCGTAATCGGAAAATTCGCCGCGATCCACGGCCTCAAAGCCGGCACGTACATCGCGCCGCAAGGATTCCAGCCGTAGATCGCGCTCCTTGAGAAGCCGCAGACCTTCGCGAATTACTTCGCTGGCAGTCTGATACATTCCAGTGCCGACCTTCTGCGCAACTAGCTGTTCCAACTCGGGCGTAAGGGAGACGTTCATTGATTCCTCGTGAACAGGAGCTTTCAGTGACGAGCTTACGTGGATGGGCATAAAATGTCAAATTTCGTTATTGAAAATTGCGGCGCGGGACGTGGATCAGCACGTGCCTCGGGAGCTATAGTATTCGCAGGAGGCCGTAAGGCCAATGGATACTATCTCGCCGGAATCGATTCCCATTGTCCTAGGGCAAGAAGACGACGACCGTTGGTGGGCCGATATCGAATCGATGCCCGGAGGGATTGCGTATGGCCCAACCCGCGAGGCTGCGATTTCAGCCGCCCGCGCGCTGGCGCTGCGAGTTGCCGCCGATTGCATCGATCATGGGGAGGAAGTTCCGCCGCAGTTTGAGAAAGTTTTCTCCCTCGCATGAGCCGTTGGCCGTAGGTGAAGGCGCAGGAACTCTTGGCAAGCTCACACGTGCTGGGGTGCAACGGCAATCAGTCGTCATTTTTTGTCAACGCCATGACTGCCACACGACCGGGCAAACAGCCGGATCGCGCTTACGGAAGGCACTGAAGGCGGAGGTGGACGAAGCGGCGTGGAGTTCGTTGTATTCGACGGTGAGTCGGCCGTTTGAGAAGCCCAAGACGGGGAAGATCGCGATTAAGGTGATAAACCATTACGGAGATGAGGTTCTGAAGGTTTATGGGGTTTAGCGCGCAGCAGTAGGTTTGAAAGCCAAATGGGTCAAAGATGAATGCAGATGCACACGGATAAGAAAAAGCCAAACTTGTGCCAGGATTCAAAGAAAAGCTTCCATCGATATCTTGAAGCGTTCGGCCAAGATCTTCGCCTGCGCCTTGCTTATTGGCCGTTTCCCGTTGACCACGTTGGAGGTGTATCCCTTACTAGTGCCCCACAATTTAGCGAGTTCTACCTGTTTCATGCCGCTGTTTTTCAGGATGTGCCGCAACAATTGGTCCGGCGGTGATGCAGGTATGTGCACAGTGCGGTCTTCGTAATCCGTCACCAGGACGACCAAGAGCTTGAAGAGTGCGTCTTCCTCGGGAGTCAATTCTTTGTTCATCATGGGTTCAATGACGGCCAACAGACGGTCGCATTCCTGATCCGAGTTGAGGGGCCGCGGCAACGGCAATACCTTCGCCAGCAGCCGACCGTAGCGTTTCAGATCGATGGGTTTCTGTTTCACTTCCATGTTTTCCACTCTCCCCTGCCATATTCTTTGTGAGTCACCAATCCCTTGAAAAACATCATGTTCGATTGAAAAGCCACCCGTACGATCAGCCGGAATTTGTTGTGCTGAATGTCGAACACGATCAGATCCCCAACCATATCCGCCGACGGATACTGTTTCCGAACGTCGCTTAGGGATCTCCAATTTGCCTGCCTTGCCGAGTTGTACCAGTCTTGCAGTTCCCCACCGAGCCCCATCTTCGCCGCCGCTTTCATCACCTCCCGTTTGGCGATTACGTTCATAACTCATGTTCGCATATTGGCGACATCGTGTCAGCGGAATAGTTTCCTAACTGGATACTTCGCGCAATTAGTCAGCGGTGGGCTGGCATCGTGCGAAGGGAAGTTGAAGCATCTGGGAGTGGACAACGCGTCCAAACGTACAACGTGGAGTTATGCCAACTTACTGCCCGCATAGCAGAGAGTGGTGACCTGGCGCCAAGTTTGCACAAATTTAGATAAAACTTTAGTCGATTCTTCGAGCAGCTTCGGCCTCCTGATTGGAGAGCAATCGCGGAACGGCCGGCGTGTTTCCGGGTCCACCAAGGGATGGATACCGGGCTTTTCAGCCGCGGTTGACACGATCAAAGCTTAACCCTCGTAGGCAGCCCGGCACTTCCGCCAGACTCGCCAGTTTGCGCCAACCGCCAAAGAAACGGTATTTTATAGAGAGACCCCCAAGAATGCTATTAACCAAAGTGGATGCCGCCGAGGACCTCAATCCTCAGGAAACAGGCGAGTGGATTGAATCGCTCGATCAGATCATTGATGAAGTTGGCCCGGAGCGGGCAGCGTTTCTACTGCAGCGCCTGCAGTCGCGAGCGGCGGAATTTGGCATCAGTCCGAATCTCACCCTGAACACCCCCTACGTCAATTCCATTCCGGTGGAAGCCGAGGTACCCTATCCCGGCGACCGCGCAATTGAACGCCGCATCAAGAACTGGATCCGGTGGAACGCCCTCGCCATGGTTGTCCGTGCCAACAAGTACGACGACAACATCGGAGGCCATCTTTCCACTTATGCCTCGCTGGCGACGCTAACGGAAGTCGGCCAGAATCACTTCTTCCACGGCTCCTACGGCGATCAGCCCGGCGATTTCGTCTACTATCAGGGCCACGCCTCGCCCGGCATGTACGCCCGCGCGTTTCTTGAAGGCCGTCTCACAGAAAAGCACCTCGAAAATTTCCGCCATGAGCTGCGCGAACACCCCGGCCTGTCGTCTTATCCGCACCCGTGGCTGATGCCGTCGTTCTGGCAGTTCCCAACGGTCTCCATGGGCTTGGGCCCCATCAACGCGCTCTATCAGGCGCGCTTCATGCGTTACCTGGAAAATCGCGGGATCATCCCCGCCACCAACCGCAAGGTATGGGCTTTCCTTGGTGACGGCGAAACGGATGAGCCCGAATCGCTGGGCGCCATAACGCTGGGTTCGCGTGAAAAGCTGGACAATCTGATTTTCGTAGTCAATTGCAATCTGCAGCGTCTGGACGGGCCGGTGCGCGGCAACGGCAGCATTGTCCGCGAACTGGAAGCCGCGTTCCGCGGAGCAGGCTGGAACGTGATCAAGTGCCTGTGGGGATCGGACTGGGATGAACTGTTGGCCCGCGATTACGACGGCCTTCTGGTCAAGCGCATGCAGGAATGCGTAGACGGCGAATATCAGAACTTTAAGGCCAAGGGCGGCGCGTACGTCCGCAAGGAATTCTTCGGCAAGTACCCGCAACTTCTTAAAATGGTCGCCGATAAAACCGACGAGCAGCTCGAAAGGCTCCGCCGCGGCGGGCACGACCCGCTCAAGGTTTACAACGCCTTCAAGCGCGCCGTGGATCACAAGGGATCCCCGACGGTGATCCTTGCCAAAACCATCAAGGGTTACGGATTAGGCGAAGCGGCGGAAGGCCGCAACGCTACGCATCAACAGAAAAAACTGACCGGGCCCCAAGTGGAATTCTTCTGCAAGCGCTTCGACCTGGAGATGGATGCCGAAAAGATCCAGAAACTGGAATTTTACCGGCCCCCGGAAGGCAGCGTGGAAGCGGAATACATCAAGCAGCGCGCCGAAGCGATGGGCGGTTATCTTCCCAAGCGCGAGCCGAAACCAATTACTATTCAGGCGCCAGCGCTAGAAACGTTTGTCGATTCTCTCGCCGGCTCCGGCGGGCGTGCCGTCTCCACCACCTCCGCCTTCGTAGCCATTCTGAAGACGCTGCTGAAGAACGCCGAGCTCAAGAAATACATCGTTCCCATCATCCCGGACGAAGCCCGCACTTTCGGTATGGATTCGCTGTTCAGCCAGATCGGCATCTACGCCAGCCAAGGCCAGCTCTATAAGCCGATTGATCGCGATACGATCATGTACTACAAAGAAGCCAAGGACGGGCAGATTCTGGAAGAAGGCATCACCGAAGCGGGCGCCATGGCCAGCTTCACCGCCGCTGGAACCGCGTACGCCAACTATGGCGTACCCATGATTCCGTTCTTCGTCTACTACTCGATGTTCGGCTTCCAGCGCATCGGTGACCTGATCTGGGCCTTTGGCGATTCCCGCGGAAAGGGCTTTCTTATGGGCGGCACCGCCGGACGCACTACGCTGCTG
>JANYCV010000615.1 GCA_025360145.1 Acidobacteriaceae bacterium | reverse complement strand
GAGGTGGACGATCTCCGGGAGCTTGTCGTCGCGTACGCGGCCAGGGACGGAAAGGTGACGGAATGGGCCAAGCGTGACCCGAAGGCGCCTTGGCATGAGAAATGGTGGTTCGCGGATGCGGCCGAGCTGCGCGCCAACGAGTTCAATCTGTCCGCGGGACGATATCGGCCAGTGAATGCCTCTGCGGCTGTACACCGGGATCCGCGGGAGCTATTGGATGAGCTCGCGGAGCTCGAGCGGGAAATTCAGGCGGAGGTGGCGGCGTTGAGAGAGGCGCTTGCGGAGTGATTACCGCTTCAAATCGTCGACCGCTGCAGGGCGCTCCGAGAATTGCGATCGGACGACTTTGCTCACTCCAAAATGGGCGCGCGTTCAAGCCAACTGAATGGGTGGATGCCGGTACCCCGATTATAAGAATCCAGAACCTCAACGATTCGTCAAAAGAGTTTAACTACTACGCTGGAGAGCTACCCGAGCGCTTTCGTGTGCGCCGCGGTGACGTATTGCTCTCCTGGTCGGGGACACCCGGCACGTCGTTCGGCTGCTTCCGGTGGGAAAGCATAGACGGGTGGCTCAACCAACATATATTCAATGTTCGGCTCAACCTGGAGATTATCCAGCCTGATTACTTTGTGCTTCATGTGAATGCAATCCTCAGCGAACTGATCGGAAAGGCACATGGCGGCGTTGGGCTACGACATATTACGAAGGGTCAGCTCGATAAGATTGAACTGAGCGTACCTAGCCTCGAAGTACAGAACCGAATAGTCGATCTGCTGTCTCGCGCGGAAAACATCGTCCGGATGCGGCGGGAGGCGGAGGAAAAGGCGAAGGAGATTATTCCGGCGCTGTTTATCGATATGTTTGGAGATCCGGCGACGAATCCGAAGGGGTGGGAGGACTCGGAGCTTAGCAACCACATCGAGTTGGTCACGGGTTACCCGTTCAAGAGTCAAGAGTTCGTGCCGCAAGGCAAGACAGCTCGACTTTGCCGCGGAGCCAATGTGTTGCCCCAGCAAATGGATTGGTCAGATTCCCGTCACTGGCCCTTAACCCGGAGCCAGGAGTTCGCCACTTTTTGCCTAGAGCGCGGCGACATTGTTCTGGCCATGGATCGTCCATGGATTTCGACGGGCCTAAAGGTCGCACGCATCTCGGAAGCAGACCTTCCTGCGCTGTTGGTTCAGCGCGTTGCGCGAATTCGGCCGAAGCCCACGGTATGCGCTAGCTACATTTACGCCGCGCTCTGTCATCCGTCGTTTGCTGCGCACTGCAATGCTGTAAAGACGGAAACCGTGGTTCCGCATATTTCTCCAAACGATATTCGATCGTATCGTTTACCCATTCCACCAATTTTCATACAGGACCGATTCGCGAACATAGTCGAGGGGGGCGTGGGTCTGTCGAGGCAGACCACTCAGGCGCATGGGTTAGCCTCTGCCGCGTTCCAGTCACTGCTGGCGGGGGTGTTTGGAGAGGCCGGGTGAGTACCTCAGTACCAATGCTTGGTCGGTTTGCGGGGGATGAGGGGCGGAGGAGACTTGTTGAGGCGCTAACGGGCCAGTCGTTGGTTCGCGGAGATGTGAGACTCGCCGAGCTTCTGGCCTCCTGCGCGAGCCTCCGTGCGTGCCCGAAGGGCACCCAGATAATTCGCCAAGGTGCCGCGGACAATGACTTGTATTTGGTTCTCGCCGGCGCTGTATCCATTGAGATTAACGGACGCGACCTCGCCCGCCGGCAGCCGGGGGAGCACGTCGGGGAAATGGCGATTCTCGATCCCGGTTCTCCTCGCTCAGCCACCGTAGTAGCGGTCGAAGAAACCGTCGTAGCTGCGGTGTCGGAAGCAGACGTCCGTCGAGTCGCTGACGAATTTCCAATCGTGTGGCGCAACTTAGCGGCCGTGCTGGGAAGCCGCCTCCGACAAAGAACGCAGTATGTGCGAATCCGCAATGAGGTACCGACGGTTTTCATTGGTTCATCACGCGAATCGCTACCAATCGCGACCGCAATTCAAGCCGGCCTACCGCCCGCCCAGATCGCTACGCGGCTTTGGTCGGAAGGTGTGTTCGGGGCGTCGCACTTCCCGATCGATGACCTAGAACGGGAGATCGGCGCGGCCGATTTCGGAGTTCTCGTCCTTGGTCCGGATGACAAAGTCGCCAGTCGTGGCAGGGACCACGATGCGCCTCGCGACAATGTCGTTTTCGAGCTAGGGCTTGTCATGGGGGCATGCGGTCGCAAGCGCGCATTCTTGGCGATTCCGCGCG
>JANYCV010000585.1 GCA_025360145.1 Acidobacteriaceae bacterium | reverse complement strand
AATACACGTTCACTGGACCACCTTAGAGATGGGGATGTTCCGTTAGAAAATTGACAGTCCGTACGACGCCGTCCCGGATTGAGAGCGATGGCTTCCATCCGAGTGCTCGAATTAGCTTGCAATCCAGGAGGATGAAGGGACTGTCGCCCACCCATCCTCGTTCGCCGCCCGTGTACTCCAAGTCTGGCTTGAGGCCGAGGCGCTCTACAATCCACGAGATCGAATCGTTCACTTCGCAATACTCGTCGGTGCCCAGATTGAATACATTCACCTTGCCGCCGGCTTTTTCCAGTGCGATTAAAATAGCATTCAAGCAGTCCTGCACATAGAGATACGACTTCCGCTGACGACCATTCCCGAGAACCCGCAGTTGCGTAGGATCAGCGAGCAACTGATTGTAGAAATCGTAGATATGGCCATGGGTATAGCGCTCCCCAAGAATCGACACGAAGCGAAAGATGTAGGCGGTGAATCCGAACCCATCGCAATACGCAGAAATCAGGCCTTCACAAGCCAGTTTTGACGCTCCGTATAGTGACGTCTGAACCGGAAACGGCGCGTTCTCAGGGGTTGGAAAGACATTCGCATCACCGTATACGGAACCTGTGGAGGAAAAGACAATGCGCTTGGTCCCCGTAATGCGCATCGCCTCCAGGACGTTCGAGGTGCAGATCGTGTTCTGTTCGAGGTCTCTGGTTGGGTGGTTCGTTCCAAAGCGGACATCGGCGTTCGCGGCCAGATGGAATACAACGTCAACGCCATCCATTGCGGCCACGATTGCGGCTGTGTCCACCAGATCCCCACGCACAAGCCGGAAGCCGGGCGACCGCAGGGCATCCTGGAGAAACCACTCACGCCCGGTGGAGAAGTTATCGAATCCCACCACAGTGTATCCGGCCGCCAAAAGGCGATCCACAAGAGCGCTGCCGATGAAGCCGGCGGCGCCGGTAACCAAAGTTTTCAATTGTCAAGCCCTTGTCTATTTTGAATGCGCGCCTCTTGCCGCCGTTTTCGAACGTGCGGGTTGAGCCATCAATGCCGAAGCCGAAGAAAATCGAATCCGGAAGATATCTTTGATGTTGCGTACGTTTCCGGCAACCAGTTCCAGCCTGCTGTCGCCGTCATCCCGCCAGGTGATGGGCACCTGCGCAACTGGTATTCCCAGGCGTTTCGCAAGCACCAGGATCTCTACGTCGAACATGTAGCCGTCGATCTTCTGACGATCGAAAATCAACTTCGCTGCCCGGTTTGAAAAAAACTTAAAACCGCATTGAGTGTCGGATATCTCGCGAAGGCCCACAACAGCGTTCAAGACAAGACGGAAACCACGTGACCCCAGTTGCCGGTATAGTGGCTGGCTCTTTTCAACTTTGGATTCAGGCATTGCTCGCGACCCGATGACAACTTCATATCCTTCGCTGAGACGCTCCGCGATCTTTTCGAACTCCTGGATCGGCACTTTGTTGTCTGCGTCGGCGTACCCGATGATGGAACCCTTGGCGAGCGCGATAGCCTCGCGGACTCCGCGCCCCTTTCCGGACCGCTCCGCGCGCCCAATTACGCTAATTCTGGGATCGGACTTCGCCATTTCGCGCACGAGTTCGCGGGTGCCATCGTCTCCGTCCGCAGCGACAATCACTTCAAAGCTATAACCACGGCCCCGCAAATAATCGATGCTTTGGTTGATGGTCTGCTGTATCCGGCTCACCTCATTAAAAGCGGGCAGGATCAGGCTGACGTCGACCGGTTCAATCATCGTGAATCATTCCGGGTTGCCGGCAGGCCGCCGGCAAGTCACGACGCATCGAATGCCGGCGGGATAGGAAATATAACGCCGGGTTGCGTTTTCCACGCGCATGACGCTGTGCATCAGCCGGTTGTCTTTCACCTTATGAATGCTGGAGGCGACCACCTCGCGCTGAACGATCGGATCGGCCTTCAAATATTTTCGATTCCGCTTTTTAACAATTGCAAATGCGGGATAAATAAAGAATCCAAGATGAGATTGATGTAGAATCTCGAACCCGACAGATCTCAATGTGAATAGTAAATCCGCCATACGATACCGCCGGAAGTGCATCAGGTGTTTATCATAAACGTCGTACAAACCGGGGCCAGCCGGAGCTTCGATAACCGCGATTCCGCCGGGCTTCAGAAGCTGTAAAGTCTGTCTCAAAGCCGATACATCGTCCTCAATGTGCTCTATTACGTTTAGGAGCGTAATTCCGTCCAGGCACCCTCCCGGCAACGGGCACTGCGTCAAATCGAATTGCAACAGCGGGATATCGGGGTTGGATTGTGCCAAACTGACCAAAGGCTCCTGAACATAATCGGAACCAAGCACGGTGGAAGAAGGAAAGCGTTTCTTGAGCGCCTTTAGCATAAACCCGGAGGAGCACCCGATATCCATAAGAACCGGCCGATTCACGGAAATATGTGTTGTCAGTGCCTTCATTGCGTTCGCCCTGGAGGCGACATCCATATAGTGATTCTCGCCGCCCGCTTCTTCGGAAAACGTGGTCAACTCGTCTGTCCAGCCGGAACTGCCAACACCGTAGGCGAGTACCGGAACAAGTGCATTACCCAGTTGGAATCCGCGGCCGGTCCATTCAGGGACGTGCCGGCATCCGGGTGGTGGGAGAATCAAGAAAGGAAACACAGGAATTCAATGGCAAATATAACACGTTGGCAGAACCGGGTAGTTCCTGCTAATTTGACTGGATGACGACTCTCGCGGGACCCCAATTAGACACAGCATGAACTTCGCGATAATTGGTTGCGGACTCATTGGGCAAAAGCGAATGCGTGCACTACCGCCGGGCCACTCCGTTGTTGCGGCGGCTGACGTGAACTTTGATCGCGCAAGGTCGCTTGCCGGCCAATTCTCAGGAGCGCTGGCGACGCCGGACTGGCGGGAAGCTGTCGAGTTGTCTTCGGTCGACGCCGTAGTCGTTGCGACTACGAATGATTGGCTTGCTCCGGTTACAGAGGCGGCGGTCGACCTTGGAAAACACGTTCTGGTGGAAAAACCAGCAGCGCGGACGACCAATGAACTGAGAGCCGTGCTTGCGGCGGCGCAGCGCAGCGGCGCGTATGTTCAGGTGGGATTTAATCACCGCTTCCACCCAAGCTTACAGAAAGCAAGGGCGATTTTTGAGACAGGCGTGCTGGGGCCGCTGATGTTCATCCGGGGGCGTTACGGCCACGGGGGGCGGGTTGGCTATGATCGGGAATGGCGGGCCGATCCAGCGATTTCAGGTGGTGGCGAATTGCTTGACCAGGGCGTTCACCTGATTGACCTCGCCCGCTGGTTTCTCGGTGAATTCACGGTGGTTGAGGGACACTCTGGAACCTACTACTGGGACATGCCGGTCGACGACAACGCATTCCTCTCGCTCAGAACGAAAAACGGCCAAACAGCGTGGCTTCACGCGAGTTGTACGGAATGGAAGAATATGTTCTCTTTCGAAATCTATGGGCGCGATGGCAAGCTTCAGGTGGACGGCCTCGGCGGCAGCTATGGTGTCGAGCGTCTTTCGCACTACCAAATGCGGCCGGAGATGGGGCCTCCCGAGACAACGATTTGGGAATACCCTGGAGAGGATACGTCCTTTAAACTCGAATTGTCCTCATTCGTCGACTCGATCACCGGCGGAGTGCGGCGCGGTCCAGGGTTGGGCGATGCGCTGAAGGCATTGGAGATTGTAGAGACAATCTACCGGACCTCAAAGAGATGATCATTACTCGTAGTCCCTTGCGCCTGTCCCTTGGCGGCGGCGGCACGGATCTGCCATCCTACTACCGAAAACACGGTGGTTTTCTGATTGCGGCGGCAATCGACAAGTACGTTTACATCACCATTCATCACACGTTCAATGAAGACATCATTCTCAAGTACTCCAGCCTCGAACGGGCGAAGTGTGTTGACGACGTGCAACACCCGATCATGCGGGAAGCACTGCGGCTTGTGGATCTGCGGGATACACGGATCGAGATCACCAGCATGGCGGATATTCCGGCGGGAACAGGACTTGGATCGTCGGGCAGTTTCACCACTGCGCTATTGAAGGCGCTGCACGCGCATAAGAAGAACCTGGTGCATCCGTCAGAACTGGCGGCGCAAGCATGTGAGATCGAAATCGATCGTCTTGGTGAACCGATCGGCAAGCAGGATCAATACATCGCGGCCTACGGCGGCATCAACTGTTTCCGGTTTCATCCGGACGATCGGGTCGAGGCGTTCCCGCTGAGAATTTCCACCGAGACGCTGCACAATCTGGAAGACAACCTGATGTTGTTCTTCACGGGATTCGCCCGGAGCGCGAGCTTAATCCTGAAAGACCAGGATACAAAGAGCAAGCAAGACGATCCGCGAATGATCGACAACCTGAATTTCATTAAGGAACTCGGGTTCAAGAGCCAGGCGGCGCTGGAGGCCGGCGATCTGAATGAATTTGCCAGGTTGATGAATGAGCATTGGGAGTACAAAAAACAGCGGTCCGGAACGATGAGCAACGGCTCCATCGACGACTGGTACACGCTTGCCCGGGCAAACGGAGCACTCTCCGGCAAACTGATTGGCGCAGGCGGCGGCGGTTTTCTCCTCTTCTATGCACAGGACAAAATGAAACTGCGCCACGCCTTGACCACCGCGGGATTGCGGGAAGTCCGATTCCGTTTCGATTTCGAAGGTACGAAGATCGTCGCGCAATGAGTCTCCCGGTTGTCATTCTTGCGGGAGGGTTGGGTACTCGCCTCGGAGAGATTACGAAGGCGATTCCCAAAGCGTTGGTCGAAGTAAATGGCGAACCGTTTCTCGCACATCAATTGCGTTTGTTACGGACGAATGGCATCGAGCGAGTCGTGATGTGCGTCAGTCATCTGGGCGAGATGATCCGGGATTACGCCGGCAATGGCAGCGCGTTCGGATTGAGGCTGGATTACTCCTTTGACGGCCCGGCACTTCTGGGAACCGCCGGCGCCATCCACAGAGCGCTACCGCTTCTGGATGAATCGTTCTTCGTGCTCTACGGAGACTCGTACCTTCCGTGCGACTTCGGTTTGGCCGGCAGATCGTTTGAGCAGAGCAGCAAGCTCGGTTTGATGACGGTATACCAGAATGAGGGCCAATGGGACTCCAGCAATGTAGAGTTTGCAGGCGGGAAGATTCTCGCCTACGATAAGAATATCAAGTCGCAGCGGATGCGATTTATCGACTATGGTTTGGGAGTATTCCGGCGCAGTGTCTTTCAAGAGTTTCGCGCTGAGGGACTCTTCGATCTGGCAAAACTTTATCAGGATCTTTTGGCCCGGGGAGAGCTTGCGGCGTGTGAGGTTTCACAGCGATTTTATGAGATCGGATCCGTCAACGGACTGAAGGAGCTGTCGGAATACCTCGCATCTCGCGAGAATAAATTCCTATGAGTTTCACCACACAATATTTGGAAGAGACGGCGGAGATCGTTCGAAGGCTTGACCCAACAGCTATCGATCGGATGGTCGCCATCCTGGCCGAGACGCGTTCGCGGCAAGGACGTCTGTTCATTCTGGGCGTCGGCGGTAGCGCTGCCAATGCCTCCCATGCCGTGAACGATTTCCGGAAAATTACGGGCATTGAGGCCTATGCGCCGACGGACAACGTCTCTGAATTGACTGCACGCACCAACGATGAGGGATGGTTCAGTATTTTCGATTCATGGCTCAAGGTGAGCCGTCTCCGGCCGGAGGACACAATCCTGGTGCTATCTGTAGGCGGCGGAGACCTGGAAAGACGGGTCAGCCCGAACCTGGTTGCAGCAGTTGGATACGCCAAAAGCATCGGATCGAAGGTGCTTGGGCTGGTCGGCAGGGACGGCGGCTTCACGGCCACCGTGGCGGATGCCTGCGTCATAGTGCCCACGGTAAACCCCGTTCACGTTACACCGCATTCAGAGGCGTTTCAGGCCGTGATCTGGCACCTGCTGGTGTCGCATCCCGATTTGAAGCAAGTGGAAACAAAGTGGGAGTCTCTCCGCTGACGCCCGGCAATCGGGCTGTCTTTCTGGATAGAGACGGTGTGGTGAATCAGGCAATCGTTCGCGACGGTAAACCATTTCCACCAGCAGATGTTTCCGAGCTCGTGATCAATCCGGACGCCATCGCCGGACTGCCGCTTTTGAAACGCCTCGGTTTTCTGTTGCTGGTGGTGACGAATCAGCCCGATGTTGGGCGCGGTAGTACGAGTATGGATGCGGTCCGGGAGATTCACGATGCAATTCGCTCCGCACTGCCGATTGACGATTTCTTCGTCTGCTGTCACGACGATCGCGATCGGTGCGACTGTCGCAAGCCACTGCCTGGCTTACTGTTGCGGGCGGCTGAGCAATATGGAATCCGGATGGATGACAGTTTCCTGATTGGAGACCGCTGGCGGGATATCGATGCCGGATATCAGGCCGGAGTCCGGACCGCGCTGATCGATTATGGATATGAAGAGCGGGGACCGGATCACGAACCGGACATCCGGGTGAAGTCTTTGTTGCAAGCCGTTCAATGGATCACTACATGAATCACGACAAAATAACGTACAGTTACACTACCCTTGATGCCCCTCAAAACGTCTCATCGCCAATCCGGGCGCAGCGTGAAAGCGAACGTGGCCTTCTTTCGTAACCAACTCAATTCTTATCGGGCGAATATCCAGCGGTTGGAAACTTACGCGCGTATTCGCAAGAGCATCAACGAAGCGATTGTGGGCGCTCGCCGCGTGGTCGATATCGGGAATGGCGGAGTCTGCGATTACGACACGGAATTGGTTGGAGAAATCACAGCGATTGATCATACGCGATGCGGTAGAACATTATGCTTAAAACCGGGAGCGCGCTGGCTCTGTCAGTACCCGGCCAAAGCTTTGACTGCGCGTTGATGGTGATGCTGATTTATCACTTACTCGGCAAGGATGTGGGCGTGAAACGAGAATGTCAAGCGTGCAATGCGCGCAACAAATCGCATTCTCCAGTCCGCGGGAAATTGACTGTGGCCTAATCCTGTGTGGTCTTTTGCTACGACCGTTTTGAGAGCGCGGTAACTCTGCTGGCAGCGCCGTTACGGGAAGGTCGACTGGGCGCTAAGCAACCGTACAATTGCCGCAGACGCTGCGCCGAGGTTGAGCGAGATCTAAGTGGTACAGTTGAGGTGGAAAATATCTCTCCAGGGAGAGGCATCTTTCAATACGGATAAGAGCGTTGCAGTCCCTTATCTGCGCCCGGCTATTGCGCCTTTTGCGCAAAACAGCAATGAAAACGGTACGGTACCATTGAAAAGAAAGGCGGCCTATATCCTTACCGATCTAAATGTGAAACTGTTCGCGGACGGCGCGGACCGAGCTACCATGCTCGAACTCTATCGAAACCCGTTCATCAAAGGGTTCACTACAAATCCAACGTTAATGAGAAAGGCAGGAATCACCGACTACCAAGGATTTGCCCGCGATATTTTGCGGAGTATTCCAGACCGGCCGATCTCATTTGAGGTGTTTGCCGACGAATTCGACGACATGGAAAGCCAAGCGCGAAAGATCGCGACGTGGGGCGAGAACGTCTACGTGAAGATTCCAGTTACCAATACGCGGCGCGAGCCTGCTCTCGACCTGATTTGTAAGCTGGCGCATGCGGGGGTTAAGTTGAACGTAACCGCACTCTTGGCCCTAGACCAGGTTCGGGAAGTCTCGGCGGCTCTCGCAGGGGGCGCGCCGTCGTGCGTTTCGGTGTTCGCAGGGCGTATCGCCGACACCGGCCGCGATCCGGTTCCGCTAATGGCTGCGGCGGTGGAAATTGTCTCCAGCTATCCAAACATAGAACTAATCTGGGCGAGTCCTCGAGAGCTATTAAACATTTTTCAGGCCAGCGCGATCGGCTGTCATATCATCACAGCTACGAACGACATTTTAAAAAAGTTAACGCTGGTGGGGAAGGATCTGCATGACTACTCCCTCGAAACAGTGCAGATGTTCTTCGAGGATGCGGAGCGGGCAAAATTCGTTGTGTAGCCGTTTCCAATGTTAGCCGCTGGCCTCACGTTGTTGCTATTCTTCTGCTGGTGGTTCATCGGATACGCAGTGGTATCCGTGCTTCGCAGAGGACATCTCCTCCAGAATATGCTGCTCGCTCCTGCTGTAGGAACCGCAGTATGTGTTATGTGTGTTTTCTGGCTCAATCGAGCCGGGATTCCAGTATCCACTTTCGGGCCGGGACTGGGCGTTTGTCTCCTGCTGGGGACGGCGATTCTCTGGCGGCGGGCACGCGTGTTTGCACCTGTCTGGCGCTACATTCCGTTTGCGGCGATCTTCCTCTTCGCCTTCTCTCTCATTTCCTGGCCCATGTTTAAGTACGGTTTCAACTGGGTCAGCATCTCAAATGACGACATGGCGAATTATTGTCTCGCTGCCCAGCGCGTCTATAAGTACGGATATTTTGAGCGTTTGGCCCCGGAAGAACTAGTAAAGAACATGGATATCAGTGCTTATTCCATCATTTTCGCAGATGCCGGCGCTCGAATGGGCAGCGAAATGCTTCTTGCGTTTGTGATGAGTCTCAGCCGGCTTTCCTCTCACCAGGTATTCATGCCGGTGATCGTAGCCCTTCATCTGAGTTTATTAAGCGCTTCCGGGGCACTTCTTCTTCGGCACCACAGATTCCGCGGGTGGACATTGATGGCGCTTGCGATTCTGAGTTGCTCAGCGGAATTCACCGTGGGGACGATCTATCAACTCATTGCGCAGGTATTCGGGCTGTCTCTACTTGCCGCATGTGCGGTGCTGCTGATGGGGCGAAACCGAGACCCCGTTCGAAGGCTGGTGTGGAAAAAAGCTGTTTTGGTGGCGGTGGTCTTCTCGGCTGCGATGGTCGTCTACAGTGAGATGATTCCGTTTCTGGCTTTCGCCTGCGTCCTCTTTTGGGGGGTGCAGTTGGTGAAAAGCCGGTTTCTTGCTGGAGCGCAATCGCTTCTCATTGCGGCAATTCTGACAGTTGTTTTCCTGAATTCATACGCTCCCGCCTCGCTAAAATACATGGTCGCCCAAGCGCGACACGGAAGCGGGCACTTTGCGAGTGTTCAGGATGCGCCGGTGCTTTTTCCATTCTTTCTCTTACCCAGTGGACTCGCGCAGTTCTGGGGTATTGCGCCTTTCAACTCTATTCCTTCCGAACCTTTGCTGTCCGCTGGAATTGTGCTGGGCGGAATTCTTTTGATTGTTTCCCTGATGGTTAGCCTGCTGGAGGCCTCGCACGGCGTCCCAGCGGCATTCGTAACCGTGGCAATGCTTTTCGCCGCTGTCGTGCTTGCGTTTAAGCAATCGGACTACGGTCTATTTAAACTCGCCATGTTCATTCAGCCTTTCCTGATTCCTACGCTGGTCGGCGCGTGGATGCGCTTCACCGAAAACAAACAGAGTGTGCGTTTTGCTTAGGAGAATCTGGCAGGGTCTGCCGCTATTCTTGATCCCTCTTGGGATTTATACCCAACAGTTTTATGTTTCCATGAGCGAAGGAACTGGAATCGGCTACGTCGAGATCCCCTATGGGTCCAGCGATCATCTCGTGGATGATCTGAAGCGGATCGGAAAGTCGGTTGCGACGCGAGCGGTGGTAACCGACTCATCTAACCAATCCCTCTTCAAGTTCGAGGCAGCCTATTTGGACGGTCGCCGATTTCTGATTCCATCTACAGATTACTTCCCGACCAAAGCCAAAACCGGCAGCATATTCGTAAACCGGGAATTCGATCTCAAGACTGGAGATGCTCAGCCACGAACCAATTCATTCCAACAAGACCAAACCACGGAACGGGTCGTGAGCAAAAAAGATGACGACGTCACCTTATTGCTCTCCACCAACAGTCAAACGGTTTTGAACCGATCGAGGTATCCAGGGAAGCTCAACCACGTGATCCTGCCACTGCGGTGGAAGGATGCGGAAAATCTTCTTATCTTCGTCCATTCCGAACGCGGGCAGAGCATGAACACAAAAAATCGCAGAAATACCAGCTATTTTCCGCTGTTCGTCGATGGACTGACAAAATCCTCCGTAGCCCCGGTCGGACGTTATCTCCTGTTGCGAGTCGCAAATCCTTCCTCTCAGTTCCGGCTCGTGATGAACCTTTCGTCGCTTGATCATCGACTTCCACCCGCCTCCGTGGTCGGTGAAACCCGAGAGAGCCTCAGTTTCGTCGGCTCTGGATCAGGGAGGGTCGTATCGGATCTGCTCAAACCGCAGTGGATCGATGGTGCTCCCTATATCTG
>JANYCV010000558.1 GCA_025360145.1 Acidobacteriaceae bacterium | reverse complement strand
AGATACTCTAGTTTTACGTTCTACCACTCCACAGTTCGATAAGGAATTTTACAAATGACTAAGAAGATTGTTTTCATGCTCGCCCTGGGCGTTCAGTATGTTGCCGCGATGGGAGTTGCCAAGGAAAACACCCTGCCATCGTGCTTTCCGTGTGACGCCACAACGGCGGTCGTGAATACCTTGCCTTCGTGCTTTCCCTGCGATGCGAGCACTGTTGAAGTAAAGACCCTACCCTCGTGCTTTCCTTGCGACGCATCGCTCTAGCGAGATGATGCAGAACCGGTGGCGGAACATATTCGCGTATTAAAGACGCAGGAGCCTGCCGATGATACTATCTAGGCAGGCTTGTGTCTTTTGGTGAATTTGAATGGAAACAACCGCGAAATTTTTCCACCTCTTACAATACGCGCAGATCGCAGGTTTCGCGATATTGTTTTGGCGTCTGTCCACCAGCAAGCTGACTGGGATCTACCGCTACTTCACGGCGTACGTGGTGTTCCAGACAGCACGAATGATCCTTACGATGGTCATTCCCTATCGGTCAAACGCGTTCGGCAACTTTTTTTTCACCTGTGAGCCGATTGTCTGGATTCTGGCGGCGCTGGCGATTCTGGAAGTTTACGGGATCGTGCTTCGAAATCACCCGGGCATCGCGACTTGGGGACGGTGGGCCTTGACCGGGTCTATTGGCGCATCAATCGTCCTATCGCTCTGTACTTTGTTCCTCGATTATCAGAACGCGTCGGAGAAATACCCGATCCTCGCCAACTTTTTTCTGCTGTCGAGTTTGGTGACGATGAGCCTCCTATTGTTCGTGGTGCTCATCACATTCTGTCTGTTGTGGTTTCCCATCGCCTTAAACCGAAATACTGTCGTGCATTGCTGCGTGTTCGCTGGTTACTTCCTCATCAAGTCCACAGCATTCGTCGTGGCCGGGCTCTTGCCCGAACACTCCATCGTCCCTATAAATGTCGCTCTCCATCTGCTGGTGACCCTTTGTTGTGTGTTCTGGATTGCGGGCCTGTCCGCGGAAGGCGAGACCATTCCTGCAAAAATCGGCCATTATTGGGATCGTGGCCAGGAAGAGTGCCTGATGGCTCAGCTCGATGCCATCAACCGTACACTGCTCCATTCCGCCAAAGACTAACAGGGGAGGATTAATCCTCCCCTCATTGATACAGATGTACGCAAAAAACAATTGCGGGAATGTGAATTCTCGCTTAATATTAAGCAGGAGTGAATTCCATACCTGCCATGAACGTTTGGATTTCGGCACTGTTGCCGCTGTTTTTCATTGGTTTAGCGCTTGTCTTCTTAGTCCGGAAGATAGGCACCCACAAGAATTCATTCGAATATGACCCGCAGTGGCTCGAAGACTTCTCGATTTCCAAGTACAGGCCCATGTTGCGCCTGCTCTCTGAAGACGACTACGAGTTTCTCGCGAGCCAAGCCGGCTATCAAGGCAAAATTGCATCCCAACTCAGATGCGAACGCCGCAAAGTGTTCCGGGCCTATCTACGCAATCTGGTTCGTGATTTCCATCGCCTTCAGCAGGTCGCGAAATTGATGGCGCTCTGTTCTTCGCAGGACCGCCCGGAACTGACGACCGCCCTTCTGAAGCAGCGTGTCACGTTTTCACTCGCTGTCTTTGCTGTCAAGGTCCGGCTCGGCTTGCACACGGTCGGTATCGGCGCCGTGGACGTCCGCAACCTCATCGGCACTCTCGATCATTTGCGCCTCAAGGTTGAGAACATGATGCCGGAATCCAGCAACGCCTCATAATCAAAAGGCCATCTTAAGGGCGGAAATCGTTCGGCGACCAGTCGTAATCGAAGTATTTGATCCGCCAAGCCCCTTTCGTGAGCTTGGCGGATTCTTCTTTGCGGTACTTGGCCACAAACGCCAGCACCTTCTCCGGCGTTCCCCCGAAATCGTCCTTAAACCACTCAAGGATGCTCGGCAGCGTCACTTCCCTTTTGTTCTCATCCATATGAAAGTTGCGCGCTTGAGCGAAGTACCTGTTCGCGTCGGCCTCTAAGTGCGAATCCACATTCTCCGCCGTGTACGCCGTTCGTGAAAGCCACGGGCAGCTAGCGGATGCGCACACCAGCGCGAAATGGATCCGGGGCTCCCGGTACGGCTTTCGGATGCTGTTGTCTTCCATATCTCCCAGCGATCGGTCCTTCCCGCCGACCTTATGCTTAAGCCGGTAGAAAAACGAAGCTCGCCCCACTAGGCCTGTGAGACGATCTCGCTTTTTGGGATAATCTGCCGCGAAAGACTGCAACACCAACGCATTGTACGCGTTCAGCCAATACGCCAGTTGTGCTTCGCGATTCTTAAAGAGCCCCGGCGCGGAATCCGGGCTGACCGCTGCGATCTGTGCCACAAAGGCGCTCAGATCCGTCGGATGATTCCTAATGCCATCGTAATTCACCCGGCCGTCGTCCCGAACGTATTTTTCCAGCACCGATTCGTACCGCGCCACGTCGGGCGGTCCGGTATTTCCCGCCGGCTTTTCGGCTCCGAGCTGAGAAACAACGATGGAAAACGCTGCCAGATACAGGAAGGATGAAGTTCTCATTAGAGGTGTTTTAGCAACAGCTTCGCTTCCGCAAAGCCAGGAAACTTTTTCTCTGACGCGCGGAATTCGGGAGTATGCACGCACCTTCGCACTCCGCGGTGATCCACCGGATGCTTCAGGTGCAACATTTCGTGAAACATAACATACTCGACAGCGAGCCGCGGAACGGCGGGACGGTCCAGGATACTGCTGAGAATAATCACGTGATGAGACGGATCGTAGTGCCCCAGCATCGTCCGTGATGGGCGGCGGCTCCAACCGAGCTCCGGCCTCGCCATCAAGCCGAAGAAGTGCTTCGCATTCAACTCTTCGAAAAGGTGATCCAGGTTGAAGCATTGGCCCTGGGCGCCGGAGAGAAACTTGCGGCCCCGGTTCAGTCGCAGCGAGTGCAGGCTGGTGCGCACATCCTTCCGGTTCAAATACAGCCGGTATTGATGGTTAAAATTTTGGGGGATCGGTTTTCGATAAAGCTTACTCAGCAAGATGTAGGCCAGCGCTTCTAAAATGGGTGCCGGGGCCACGGCCAGCAAGTCCGTGATTTTGACTGCGATCCGGCCGTTCTCCAGCCGTATGGAGCTATTCGCATTTGCAAACCGGCGGAACTCAACGTGAATTTCCGGCGGAATGGTCCGTGGATTTACTACCCGGAACACTCGCGCGTAAATCTCTTCGGGTGTTTCGAAGAAGAGGGTGCTTTCGACTTGCATCTAAGTTCGTAATGTAACATAGCAAGAGTACCCGGCACGCAATTGCCTACGGGTTCCGGGGCGGATTTCCGCACTCGCCTGACAACTAGTTTTCTGGGGGATGCTTGCGCAAAGCGAAGATTACCGCGGTGGGCTGTTTTACGCCGCCGGGTGTGCTCACAAATCAGGACTTGACCCACATGGTGGAAACCAGTGATCAGTGGATTCTGGAGCGGACGGGCATACGGTCGCGGCATATTGCGCCACCCGAAATGGCCACTTCCGACATGGCGTTTGAGGCCGCGAAAATTGCGCTCGAAAACCGCGGAATCGACGCCACCAGCCTGGACGCAATTCTGGTTTGCACTGTCACTCCGGACATGTTCTTTCCCTCCACTGCTTGCCTCGTCCAGAATAAGCTGGGGGCGAAGAGGGCGTGGGGCTTCGACCTGATTGCGGCCTGCTCGGGTTTTGTCTATGGTTTAACCACAGCCGCCCACTTGGTTGGTTGCGGAACGCATAAGAAAGTTTTGGTGATCGGCGCGGATACGATGTCGCGCATCATTGACTATACGGACCGCTCCACCTGCGTGCTTTTTGGAGATGGTGCGGGCGCGATGATCATCGAGCCTGCCGAAGATGGCGAGGACGTTGGATTCCTGGGCTTCTCCAACGAAATCGATGGCGCCGGCGGCGACTATCTGAAGATGCCCGCCGGAGGCAGCCGTATGCCGGCATCGGTGGACACGGTGCAGAATCGGATGCATTATGTCCATCAGGAAGGCCAACAGGTTTTCAAGTATGCCGTCCGGAAAATGTACGAGCTTTGCACCGAACTGCTGGAACGGAATAACTTGACGCTGGCAGACGTGGATTGGATGATCCCGCACCAGGCAAACAAGCGCATCATCACTGCGGTGTCGGAGAAAATGGGCATGTCCGATCGTGTCATCATTAATATTGAGGAGTTCGGCAATACCACCGCCGCCACCATTCCGCTTGCCACTCGAACAGCACTTGAGAGCGGCAGACTGAAGAAAGGCGATCTGGTATTGTTTGCTGCCGTAGGCGCCGGCTACACGGCAGGTGCCAATTTGTGGCGATGGGGGTTCTAAAATGCGAGTAGTTTCCGGCCCGCTGGATAACTTGGAACAGTGGGACGACTTCGTCAAGGAACGTTACGCTCCAGGCAAGACCGAAGACCAATTCCGAAAGTACGATGCCTCCACTACGCCGGTAGTCCGCGAGTTTTACCGCCAGAATCACGCCAATCAGACGCGCGAATTCGTGCTTCAGAAGAAGCGGCAATATCTGAGCAAAGAACGCGGCGAGATGGGCATCTGGGACGCGATGGATTATCTCAATACCCTGGTGGACGATAGCGATCCCGACACCGATCTATCGCAGATTGAACACAACCTGCAGACGGCCGAGGCGATTCGCAAGGATGGACATCCGCGATGGTTTGTTCTCACCGGCCTGATTCACGATTTGGGCAAGCTGCTATGCCTCTACGGAGAGCCGCAGTGGGCCGTGGTGGGCGATACGTTTCCGGTCGGCTGCGCGTTCTCCGATAAAATTGTGTTCCCGGAATTCTTCGCCGCTAATCCCGATTCCAGCAACACGGAATATCGCACGCGGCTCGGCATCTACCAGCAGAACTGCGGCCTTTCGAATGTAGACCTTTCCTGGGGGCACGATGAATACCTCTATCACGTGATGAAGGATTATCTGCCCGAGCCCGCACTGTACATGATCCGGTATCATTCGTTCTATCCCGGGCACCGCGAGGGCGCCTACGATTACCTGTTCAACGAGAAAGACCGCGAGATGTTCGATTGGGTGCGAAAGTTCAATCCCTACGACCTCTACTCGAAAGGACATAGCAAACCCAACGCCGGCGAACTTCGTGAATACTATGAAGAACTGATTGCAGAGTACCTGCCCGCAAAGCTACGCTGGTAGCCTATGCTTCTGGGAGCCGTCACCTATAACGTTTTAAAAGACTGGGACGCCGAGACCATCGTCCGGAATTTGCAGGCTGCGGACTTCGAGGCGGTGGAACTGCGGACTGGTCATAAGCATCTTGTAGAGCCTTCCATCAACGCCGCTGAGCGGGAGCGGGTGAAAAATCTGTTCGAGCGCAGCAAGGTACGGCTGCTTAGCTTCGGCACCACCTGCGAATTCCAATCCCCCGATGCGGCCGAACGCAGGCGTCAGATCCAGATCGCTAAAACGTTCATTGACCTTGCGCACGATACCGGAGCATGGGGCGTGAAGGTGCGGCCAAACGGATTGCCGAAGGAAGACGTGCCGATGGATACCACGGTGGGCCGCATCGCGGATGCGCTGCGGGAACTGGGCGATTCCGGTGCTGGGAAGGGCGTGGAAATCTGGATGGAAGTGCACGGCAACGTGACCCAGAATCCCCCGGTTGCGGCCGCTATCATGCGGGCAACCCGGCACGATGCGGTAGGCCTCTGCTGGAATTCGAATCCCACCGACGTGGTAACGGGCAGCGTGCGGAAAAGCTGGGACCTGCTTCGCCCCTGGGTAAAGAATGCGCACATCAACGAGTTGAGCAACGACTATCCCTGGCGGGAATTGTTTACGCTGATGAACCAATCGGGCTACGAACGATACACCCTTTGCGAAGCGGCGGAAAGCAAAGAGCCTGAGCGGTTCCTTCGCTATTACAAATCTCTTTGGAAAGAGCTTTCCCGAAAATGAAATTCAGGCTCTCGCTCCTTGTTTTTGTGGCATCGTTATGTTCCGCGGCCGTTCCCACCCCGGAAAGCCACTTCGGCCACCGCATGGGAGCGGACCGCAAGCTGCTCGATTGGGAAAAAGTAGTTTCCTATTTCCAGAACCTCGAAAAATCGAGTGACCGGATTCGCGTCGCAGAGCACGGAAAGACCACGGGCGGACGTCCGTATATCAGCGCGACCATCGCCGCTCCGGAGACTTTGAAGCGGCTGGATTACTATCGAGGCATTCAGGCGCGGCTTGCCGATCCGCGCAAGACAACCGAAGCCGAGGCCGAAAAGCTGATCGCCGAAGGCAAGACGGTGGTGATGATTACTTGCTCAATTCACTCGAACGAAGTGGCGTCCACGGCCACCGCCGTTGAATTTGCGTACAAGCTGATCACCGAAGACAACCCGAAGTTTAAGGCGATTCTGGAGAACACGATTTTTATTCTGGTGCCGTCGCAGAATCCGGACGGCGTGGATATCGTGACCCGGTGGTACCGGAAAACGCTTGGCACTCCGTACGAAGGAACAACTCCGCCTGAACTCTATCAGAAATATGTTGGGCACGATAACAATCGCGACTGGTACATCTTCTCGCAGGCGGAAACGCGGCTGGCCGTCGGGAAAATTCAAAACGTATGGCACCCGCAGATCGTCTACGATGTTCACCAGCAGGGGACGGCGTCCTCCCGCATGTTCGTGCCGCCGTGGCTTGATCCAGTGGACCCGAACATCGATCCCATCATCGCGCAGCTCTGCAACGCGGTGGGCGCAACCATGGCTGCGGATCTAACAGCGGCCGGGAAGACCGGTGTCGCCATCAACGCCCTGTACGATTTCTGGACGCCCGCGCGGCACTATCAGGCCTATCACGGCGGGCTGCGCATTCTAAGCGAATCCGCGAGCGCCAGACTCGCGACGCCGATCACGGTGAAGCCCGAAGACATCAGCGGCACGGCGCTCGGCTACAATCCGCGGGAGCGGAGTTGGAATTATCTGGAGCCCTGGATGGGCGGCGAGTGGCATCAGCGCGATATCGTGGACTATCAATTGATCGCGCTGGAATCGTGCCTTTATCAGGCGGCTACCCGGCGAACCGACTTCCTACGCAGTTTTTATCGCATCGGCCAGCGCGCATTGGCACGAACCAGCCCTAACTCGTTTGTGATTCCGGCCACCCAGATGGACCCCGGTTCCACCAGGAAGCTGCTGGAGACGCTGGCGTTCGGGGAAGTGGAGATCGATCGCGCCAGCGCACCGTTCCGCGCCGGCGGCAAGGAGTACCCTGCCGGAAGCTACGTCGTTCCAATGCAGCAACCGTACGGTTCCTACGCCAAGACGCTGCTGGAGCGGCAGAATTACCCGGACCTGCGCATGTATCCAGGCGGACCGCCGCGCCGCCCCTATGATGTAACGGCGCAGACGCTGCCTCTGTTGATGGGCGTTACAGTGGACACCATCGATCAACCATTCACTGCCGCATTGACGCGGGCCGAAAAGTTTGGCGACCCGGAACAAAGCATGACGGCGGGCAACATCGATTCCTGGCGCACCGTGAATCAGGCGTGGGCATCCGGGAAGAAAGTGTGGCGGAACACGGCCACCGGCGATTTCCGGCTGCAGGCCGCCAGCGGTCTTCGCGCCTTGAAGCAGCCGAGAGTGGCACTCTATAAAAGCTATGTTCCCAGCATGGATGAAGGCTGGACGAGATGGCTGCTGGAACAATTCGGCTTCCCCTTCACCAGCGTCTTCAACAAAGATATGCAAGCAGACGATTTGCACTCGCGGTTTGACGTTATTGTATTCGCCGACCAGCGTTCCGGAGCGATCCACTCAGGCCACCGTACGGGCGCAATGCCGGCAGAATTCACCGGCGGTGTGGGCGAAAAAGGCGCTGAAGCACTGAGGCATTTCGCCTCCCAAGGCGGCACGTTGGTGTTCCTGAACGAGTCCACGGATTACGCGATCGAACATCTTGGGCTGGACGCGAAGAATGTGCTGCAAGGCCTGTCGAACAAGGAGTTCTACTCGCCCGGATCCCTGCTCAACGTGAAGGTGGACACCACCCATCCACTGATGTTCGGCCTTCCGAAGGAGATCGCCATCTGGTCGGAAGGCAGTCCTGCGTTTGAGGTGCCGAAGGGATCGCGGGATCGCGCGGTAGCAACATACACAGCATCGAATGTTTTGGCGTCCGGCTGGCTGCTGGGCGAAAAATACCTGGTGAACCGCCCGGCGCTGCTGGACGTTCCGCTAGGCTCCGGCCACGTCATCCTGTTCGGCATGCGCCCGCAGTACCGTGCGCAAAGCTATCAGGCGTTCAAAATATTCTTCAACGCGCTGGTGTACTTTGAATAGCTTTCAGCCGCCGCGCGAAACGTATTCGCATGCGCTTCAACGGTTGGTTCCACAGGGTCTGAATAGCCGCCGCCCAGTGTAATGGCGCACGGGATGCCGTGATCCAGACACGCTGTCAGCACCATCCGGTCCCGGCGCATCAACCCCTGGTGAGTTAGCGCAAGCCGGCCCAACTTGTCGGATGCAAGTCCATCCACACCCGATTGATAGAAGATAATACCGGGTCTAAAAGCAACTGCCCGCTCCAGAAGAGGTGGAATCTTTGCCAGGTATTCCGCATCTTCCGCACCGTCGGGAAGATCGATATCCAGTTTGCTGAACTGTTTTCGAAACGGAAAATTATTCATGCCGTGGACGGAAATAGTCAGCACTTCGGGATCGTCTTCAAAGAGCTTCGCCGTGCCGTCGCCCTGATGGACATCCAGATCGACCACGCAGGCACGCCGGATCATCCCGCGCACGCGCAGGGAAGCGATGGCCACAGCCACGTCGTTGAACACGCAGAAGCCAGCGCCCTCGGACCGGAACGCGTGATGTGTGCCCCCCGCCAGGCCCCCGCTGAAGCCTTCCCGAAGCGCATGTTCGGCCGCACTGATGGTCCCGCCGACCGAAGCGAGCGTCCGCCGGACCAAACCCACGGACCATGGAAATCCGATGCGCCGGATGACTGCGGGAGCGATGTCGCCACTGAGAAACGCACTGATATAGGACTGATCGTGGACCAGCGCAATCGATTCATAGTCAGCCAGCGGCGCCTCGCGGAATTCAAAGGCGCAATCGGCGCTAAGCACCTCGCGCAGCAT
>JANYCV010000471.1 GCA_025360145.1 Acidobacteriaceae bacterium | reverse complement strand
CTCAGCGGGCTGCCAATCGCTCCGGTGTACACTCCCGCCGACCTGCCCGCGGCGCCCATCCCCGGCCCCGGCGAATTCCCGTACACCCGCGGAATTCACAATGATATGTATCGCGGCAAGCTTTGGACCATGCGGCAATTCTCCGGCTTCGGCTCGCCGGAGGAAACCAACCAGCGCTTTCTATACCTGTTGGAACAAGGCCAGAACGGGCTTTCGGTCGCGTTCGATCTGCCGACGCTGATGGGCTACGACGCGGACCACGCTACGTCGGAAGGCGAAGTAGGCAAGTGCGGCGTGTCCATCTCATCGCTGGAAGATATGGAGGTTCTGTTCCGGGATATCCCGCTCGATAAGGTCACCGTGTCGATGACCATCAATTCACCCGCGCCGATTCTCTATGCCATGTATCTTGCGGCGGCGGAGAACCAGGGCGTCCCGGCCGCGCAACTTTCGGGCACATTACAGAACGACATCTTAAAGGAGTACATCGCGCAGAAGGAGTTCATCTATCCGCCGCGCCCATCCATGCGGCTGGTCACCGACGTGATCGAATACTCTGCCCGCCATACGCCGCGATTCAACCCGATCTCCATCAGCGGTTATCACATTCGCGAGGCCGGCTCCACGGCGGTGCAGGAACTTGCGTTCACGCTGCGCGATGGCATCGAGTATGTCGAGTGGGCCATTGAACGCGGAATGGCCGTGGACGATTTTGCGCCGCGCCTCAGCTTCTTCTTCAACGCGCATAACGATTTCTTCGAGGAGATTGCCAAGTACCGCGCCGCGCGCAAGCTGTGGGCGGAAATCATGCGCGACCGTTTTCATGCGCGTGATGAGAAAAGCTGGAAACTGCGGTTTCATGCGCAGACGGCGGGATGCTCGCTCACCTGGCAGCAGCCGAACAACAACATCGTGCGCACCGCATTGCAGGCGATGGCGGCGATTCTTGGCGGCACACAATCGCTGCATACCAATTCGCTGGACGAAGCCTATGCGCTTCCGGGCGAACATGCCGCCACTCTCGCGCTCCGCACACAGCAGATTCTGGCGCACGAAACGGGAGTTACCGAAGCGCCCGACCCGCTGGGCGGCAGTTACTTCGTGGAGAACCTGACGGCTCGCATGGAAGAGGAAGCGCGTGCGTACATCGCACGGATCGATGCGATGGGCGGAATGATTGCCGCCATCGAATCCGGTTTTCCGCAGAGCGAAATTGCCAACGCGAGCTACCGCTATCAGCGTGCCATCGAGACGGGCGAACAAATCATCGTCGGTGTGAACGCGTTCCAGGAAGACTCGAAAGAGCACATTGAGATTCTGCGGATGAACGAACAGTCCAGCGCAAAACAGGCCGAAAAGCTTCGTGATCTGCGCGCGCGGCGAGATGGGAATCGCGTGCAGGCGGCGCTTGCCGGACTGCGGGGCTGCGCCGCTGGACATGACAACTCACATGGGAACACAATGCCCTATATACTGGATGCAGTGCGTGCCTACGCAACTCTCGGTGAGATCTGCGATGCGCTGCGCGAAGTTTTTGGAACCTATCAGGAACAAAGTGTACTGTAGTGAATGTAAAGTGATTGCTAAATTTCCCGGATGGAAAGACGAATCCGAATTCTAGTTGCCAAGCCCGGCCTGGATGGACACGACCGGGGAGCCAAGGTGATTGCGCGCGCGTTGCGCGACGCCGGCATGGAAGTCATCTACACCGGCCTGCGGCAGACGCCCGAGATGATCGTGAACGCGGCTCTGCAGGAAGATGTTCAGGTGATAGGATTGTCGATACTCTCTGGGGCGCATAACACCATCGTGCCTCGCGTCATGGATCTTCTTCATGAAAAGGAGATGAACGATGTGTTGGTGGTGGTGGGCGGCATTATTCCAGATGAAGATGCTGCGCAATTGAAGCAAATCGGCGTAAGTGAAGTGTTTCAGCCGGGCGCTTCGCTTGATTCAATCGTCTCATTCATTCATGAGAATGTCCGGTTTGAAGAAATACCAGTAGGTGAGTAAGTGAAGCACGGCCCGCCACAGGCGGGATTGGCCCAATATCCTTTGAGAGATCTTTTAATGCAAGAGAAACTGAATATAGCGGTTTTTGTCGATTACGATAACATCGAGATCGGCGTGAAGTCGACGCTTCGGCGCGAGTTTGATGTATCGCTTCCGCTGGACGCTTTGAAGGAACGGGGCGACATTGTCGCCAAATTCGCTTACGCGAATTGGGGCCGCCAGGAAGGCGCCACCCGCCAGATGGCCGAAAGCGCCGTTCAGATGGTGCAGCGGATTCCTTCCCCGCGCGGCGACAAAAACGGCGCCGATATTAACCTGGCGCTGGACGCCCTGGAGATGGCATTCACCCACAGCCACGTGAATGCGTTCGCCATTGTGAGCGGTGACAGCGACTTCATCCCGCTGGTGAACAAGTTGAGGGAATTCGGGAAGACCGTCTTTGTCGTCGGCGGGAAGGCCTTCACCAGCACCATCCTGCAACAGAACTGCCATGAGTTCATCAGCTACGAATCTCTGTTGGACGATCCGAAACGCGGCGACGGCAGACCGCAGCAGTTTTCGCAACCTCAGCAGCAG
>JANYCV010000416.1 GCA_025360145.1 Acidobacteriaceae bacterium | reverse complement strand
CGAAGGTGGGCATCCCGGACCTGCGGGGCGGGCTGCAGTTCACCGGGTTGGGGGACAACCCGCGGCGTCAGAAATTGACCAACTGGAATAATTGGGGTCCGCGGTTTGGATTCGCTTATGCTGTGAACTCCAGGACGGCGGTGCGCGGGGGCTACGGTCTGTTCTTCCTGCCGAATACCGGAGACGGAGCCGGGCCCGCGAATGGTGCGGAAGGCTTCGTGGCAACCACTACGTTCCTTAGCTCGCTGGACGGCGGCATTACTCCCGCTGACCGCCTCAGCAATCCGTTCCCAAGAGGTGTGGTTCGCGGTGCGGGCGGCGTGAATGGGCTGCAAACGCAACTTGGTCAAAGCCTCACCACCGTACGGCGTAACGATCCGAGTGCGTATGCTCAAGAGTGGAACTTCGACATACAGCGCGAACTGCCTGCGAACTTCCTCATCGACGTCGCGTATTCCGGCAACAAGGGCACAAGCCTTCCCGTGAACGAACAATTTAACCAACTGCCTGGCCAATATCTCGCTCTAGGGCCGGCGTTGCTCGAACAGGTTTTAAATCCGTTTGCTCCTTACGTCACCGTGGGGCCATTGAGCCAGCCGAAGGTGGCACGGGGACAACTGCTGCGGCCTTATCCCCAATTCGACAACGTATTGGCGCGGAACGTGCGTGACGTTTCGACGATCTATCATTCCGTGCAGATCAAGTTGGAGCACCGCTTTAGCTATGGATTCACGTTCCTGGGAGCGTTCACGGGGGCGAAACAGATCGGAGGTCCAGTTGCGAACGCGGTTGTTTCCGATCCTGGTTTCCAGAACAACTACGACCGGCGCGCGGACCGGTCGCTGGTGGGATTCGACCAATCCCGGCGCCTGGTACTGAGCGCCAATTGGGAGCTTCCTTTCGGCCGCGGCAAAACATTTCTGGGCAATTCGACGCGGTTGGTTTCTCTTTTGGCGGGCGGCTGGCAGGTGAATAGTATCACGACAATTCAGTCGGGGTTCGTTCTGGGCTTGACGACTGCGGTAAACCAGACGAATTCGTTCGGAGGCGGGTCGCGGCCGAATAACTCGGGAAAGAGCGCGAAGCTGGAAGGACCTGTGGAAGAGCGGCTGAACCGCTTTTTCGATACATCCGTCTTCTCACAACCCGCGGCCTTCACATTTGGAAATACGTCGCGAACGTTGCCCGATGTACGCTCGCCGGGTGTGGTCAACTTCGACTTTTCTTTCACCAAGAATACAAAGATTGGGGAGCGGTTTACGACGCAGCTTCGCGGCGAGTTTTTCAACGGCTTCAATCATCCGAACTTTGGCACGCCGGGCACCGGATTCGGTACCGCGACGTTTGGCGTGATCAGCTCCGCGGCCGATCCGCGTATCATTCAGCTTGGCTTGAAATTGCTGTTTTGATGAGAAGCGCAGGACAAGACGGCACTTTCCTGGCATAGCAGCGAGTGTGGCGAGTAGCGAACTTTCAAAAGGAGTTGACATGAAACGAAGATCATTTGTCGGCGGCGCGTTCGCCGGTGTAGGGATCACGGGAGCGTACGCGAAACCTGCGAAAGTGAAGACTGGGGACGTTCCAATGACGGACTTCGGGAAAACCGGCGTAAAAGTCACGCGGATCGCGCAAGGTGGTGCGCGTATGGATCTGTTTCCGGATATTTCCTCCGCGGCTGCCCACGTGCGCCGGGTTTACGACATGGGGGTCAACTACTTCGATTGCGCTCATAGCTATTGGGATGGGAAGTCGGAGGAAGCGTATGGAATTGGACTGTCCGGAGTGAGAAAGAATGTCTTTCTGACAACCAAAAGCCTGAAGCGCACGGCGAAGGAAGCACAGGCCGAACTGCATCTTTCCCTGAAGCAACTGAAGACCGACCACCTGGATCTGTGGCAGATGCATTCGGTCACGACGAAGGATGAAATCGACCGCATACTCAGCCCCGGCGGCGCGATGGAAGCATTCGAAGCAGCCAAAAAAGAGGGCAAATGCCGCTTCATCGGTTTCACGGGCCATTTCGACCCCGAGGTTCACGCACAACTTCTGAAAGCGTATCCCAAGTGGGATACAGTTCTAATGCCGCTCCACGCAGCGGATCACGCCTATCTGAGTTTCGAGAAAACCCCGCTGCCGGTGGCGGTTGAAATGGGAATCGGAATCCAGGCGATCAAGGTGTTCTGCAAGGCGTTTCTGCTTCGCGCCCTCAGCCCAAGCGAATGCTTGCGTTATACGCTGAGCCTCCCGATTCATGTTGCCATCTGCGGTGCCGGAACGCAGGGCCAGATGGAAGACAATGTCCGCACTCTGCAATCGTTCAAGCCGATGACTTCCGAAGAACTGGCGGATATTCGCAAGCGAGCGGTTGTGGGGCAGGGAGTGTACACCGGTTCGACGATGGAATACTGGAAGAAAAAAGCTTAGCTGAAACTTGTCTGAAACTTGGTGTAGCCTGCAACTTGCTCTACATCATTGCGGGGCGATGATAACAAGCCCCCGTTGTACATGTGATACATTCAAAATGCTTCTACATCCAGGAGGGTTGATGCTTTCAACTCCATTTAGGTCTCAACGCGGCGCCTTGGCGATTCTCCTCACGGTGGGCGCTCTTGCCGTTTCCGGCGCTACAACCACCAAGGTGTTTACCCAACAACAGAAGCGTTGGTGGGCGTTCCAGAAGGTTGTAAAACCGCCGGTTCCCGCAGTCAGGAACACCTCTTGGGTAAAGAACGACATCGATGCATTCGTACTCTCCAAGCTTGAAGCGAAATCTGTTGCTCCCAATCCATCCGCCGATAAGGTAACGCTGATCCGCAGGGCGACGCTGGATCTCACCGGTCTGCCGCCGACGCCCGCCGAAGTGCAGGCATTCACCGGCGATACCTCGGCAAACGCATTCGAGAAAGTGGTGGATCGTTTGCTTGCCTCGCCTCGTTACGGCGAGCGCTGGGCGCGGCACTGGCTGGACCTTGCGCGCTATGCCGATAGCGAGGGCTTTAAGAGCGATGAAACGCGGCCGAATGTCTGGCGGTATCGCGACTACGTGATCAATTCGCTCAACAGCGACAAGCCTTACGACCGCTTCGTGAAAGAGCAGATTGCCGGAGATGAGTTGTATCCCAATGACCCCGAGGCCCTGGTAGCCACCGGCTTCAATCGCCATTTTCCGGATGAGAGCAATGCGCGCAATGTGATGCAGCGCCGGCAGGAATTGCTGAACGATGTGACCGACACGGTAGGCGCCACCTTCCTTGGGATGACCTTCGGCTGCGCCCGCTGCCACGACCACAAATTCGATCCGATTCTGCACAAGGATTATTACCGGCTGCAAGCGTTCTTCGCAAACACACGCATTGAGGATCAGGCTGCGCTGTTAAAACCCGAAGACAGCAAGACATGGGAAACGCAATACGATGCGTGGGACGCGCAGACCAAGACCGTTCGCGCCGACATGCACAAGTTGGTGGAACCGGCCATTGCCGCCGTTTACAAGGAGAATTTCGATAAATTCCCCGAAGAGATCCAGATGGCGATCAACACTACCCCGGATTCCAGAACGCCCTTCCAGTGGCAGATGTATCACAAGTCGAAGTGGACTCTCGCCCTCAGCGATGAGGATGCCGCCAAGAAGCTGCGTGGCGATCCGGCCAAGAAGTATGCGGAATTGAACACAGAGCTGGCCAAGTCCGATTCGATTAAACCGGTAAACAAGCCAATCGCGCAGGCCATGATCGATAACGGAACCGATAGTCCCAAGACCTTTGTCCTGCGAGCAGGCGCTTGGGATGCGCCGACGGATGAAGTGCAACCGGGGTTCCTCTCGATCATCGATCCCGCGGATGCGAAGATTGTGCCCACTGTTGGAGTCAAATCGACTGGACGGCGTACCGTGCTGGCCAATTGGCTGGCCGATCCGCAAAACCCGCTCAGCACACGGGTCATCGTGAATCGCGTTTGGCACCTTCACTTTGGCCGTGGCATAGCCGGAACACCAAGCGACTTCGGCGTGATGGGAGAGCGGCCGGTAAACCCGCAACTGCTGGATTTCCTGACCGCGAATTTTGTCGAAGGCGGCTGGAGCATCAAGAAGCTTCACAAACAGATTATGCTTTCCAGCACCTATCAGCTTTCCTCGGGTTTTCAGCAGGCCGCGGCCGAAGCCGATCCCGATAACAAGTTGATGTGGAAATTCAACCGCCGCCGCATGGAAGGCGAGTCGATTCGCGATTCCATGTTGTCCACAAGCGGAATATTGAACACCAAAATGGGTGGACCTGGTGTGTTCCCTCCCCTGCCCGAAGGCGTTGTCACTCGCGGTGGATGGAAAACCAACGAAGATGAATCCGAACGCACTCGCAGAAGCGTTTACGTATTTGTAAGGCGAAATACGCGCTACCCGATGTTTGAAGCGTTCGACATGCCGGATACGAACGAGACGTGTTCCCGGCGGACGCAGACAGTTACGCCAAGCCAGTCGTTGGAATTGTTGAATAACGAATTGGTTGTGGATTGGGCGAAGGCCTTCGCGGGACGGGTTTTGAACGACGGTGGAATGACGCAGGAAGCGCAAGTGGACCGCGCCTATAAGCTGGCTTACTCGCGCACGCCGAGCGAAGAAGAGCGGTCGCTGGCGCTGACCTTTCTGCGAAAGCAGGTACACATTCTGGCGGAGCAGGCGAAGAAAAATCAGAAGTTGATTGTGCCCCGGAATTTGCCGGCCGGAGTAATTCCGGTTCATGCGGCGGCACTGGTAGATCTGTGCCACATGCTGTTCAACTCGAATGAATTTCTGTATTTGGATTGAGGTGCAGGATGCTGGATAGACTTTCTCATAATTGGCGCGTGCAGTCGCGGCGGCAATTTTTTACGCAGGCCGGCAGCGGTTTGGCGGGTATCGCGCTGGCGAACCTGCTTCACCAGGACGGCGCGCTTGCCGCTTCCGCCCCGGTGGACCCGATGGCGCCTAAGCAACCTCACCATGCGCCGAAGGCCAAATCCATCATTTGGCTCTTCATGGAGGGCGGACCAAGCCACATCGATCTGTTCGATCCGAAGCCGAAGCTGAAGGAATTGAACGGGCAACCGATGCCTGCGTCATTCGGCAAAGTGGTTACGGCGATGGGCACGGCGAACAATACGCTGATGGCATCGCAGCGAACGTTTAAACAGCATGGGCAGAGCGGGCTTTGGGTTTCCGATTGGTATCCGAATATTGCGGAGCACGTGGACGATCTGGCTGTCATCCGCTCCTGCTGGGCCGACGGATTGAATCACGTTGGCTCCGTTTCGCAAATGAACACGGGCGACATTCTGGCGGGAAGGCCGTCGATGGGCGCGTGGCTCACCTATGGCCTGGGCAGCGCCAACCGGAATTTGCCGTCGTTCGTCGTTCTCCTGGATGATAAGGAGCCAGTCGGCGGCACCAAGATTTGGAGTTCCGGGTTCCTGCCAGCCAGTTTCCAGGGTACGCAATTCCGCCAGGGCGACACTCCGATTTTGCACCTGAAAGCACCGAACGGGATATCGGACGAAGAGCAGCGCGGCAAGCTTGCGTACTTGAAGGAATTGAATCAGCGGTACGACCAGCAACGCTCGGACGATTCGGAATTGGATGCGCGAGTGCGGTCTTACGAACTGGCATACCAGATGCAGTCCGCCGCCCCCGAAGCGGTGGATCTGAACAGCGAAACCGCGGCCACGAAGAAGATGTACGGCATCGACGATCCGGAAACGGCTGCGTACGGAAAGAACTGCCTGATGGCGCGGCGGCTGGTAGAGCGCGGCGTCCGTTTTGTAGAGCTCTATTGCGGTTCCGGCAGCGGGTGGGATGCGCACAATAACATCGAGGGCAACCACAGCAAGTGGTGCCGTGCTTCGGACAAACCGATTGCCGGACTGTTGGCCGATCTAAAATCGCGTGGCATGTTGAAAGACACGCTGGTGGTGTGGGGCGGAGAGTTCGGACGGACGCCTTTCAATGAGAAAGGGACCGGGCGCGATCATAATCCGTGGGGCTTCACCATGTGGATGGCTGGCGGCGGCGTGAAGGGCGGGCAGACCATCGGCGAAACAGACGAGATCGGTCTTCGCGGAGTGGGCGAACGCTATCACGTACACGATATCCACGCATCCATTCTGGATTTGTTGGGCTTGGACCATGAACGGCTGACCTATACGAGGAACGGGCGCGCGGAGCGGCCCACAATCGTCGGCGGCTCGGTGATTAAGAATCTAACCACCTGATATGTTCTTCTTCCCGCTTCTGTTCGCGGCGATTCACTCAGAAGGGGACCGCGAGCTGGCGGAGCGGCTCAAACGCCGCGAGCCGCGGGCAATGGCCGATTTGTATGACCGCTATGCCCGCATCACCTACGTATTGATCTTTCGCATAGTCCGCGACACCGGCACCGCGGAAGACTTGGTGCAGGAAACATTCCTGCGCGTGTGGAACCGGATGCAGGCCTTCGAT
>JANYCV010000384.1 GCA_025360145.1 Acidobacteriaceae bacterium | reverse complement strand
CTCGAAGGGCGCGAATCACACGAACGGCAATTTCGCCGCGGTTAGCCACCAGAACTTTCTTGAAGAGACTCATGCGCGAATCCCAATTCTACTTGGTGTTTGTGGCGGGAATCATCTTCACCTGCACGGTTTCCGAGCCGCCCTGCGCTACCTTCACTTTGGTTCCATCAATTTCGTATTTCAGAAGTACGTCCGGGTCCTGCCATGCACCGTCTTCAATGTTCTCCCACGAGAAAAGCGTGTACTCCCCCGGCGGCACGCCCTTGAAACTGAACGAGCCGTTCTGGTCGGCGGGGGTTTGCTTGAACAGATGTGGTTGGTCGCGCCGGGACGAGTCGGGAACCAATACAACAAGCGCGCCGGCAGCGGGTTCCTGTTTTGCGTCCTTCACGGTTCCACTGATCTGCCCGCCTTTCGCGCTTATCACAATTTCTACCGGGCCACCGACGCCGCCGGAGAGATCGATGATGGAACCGGCTATTTCCTGCGCGCCCATACGGACCGATTTGAAGTATGTGGATTCCGGCATGTTTATCACTTGGAGGCGGAGCCTTACGGAACTTACATTGGCAACCGTGAATGTACCGTCTGGTTTGGGCTGAATCATCAAGTTATTTATCGACAGGCCGATCACGGGATCCAGGTAGAATCGCATCAAGCTGAAATCAACCGATTCATTGCCGTCCACGGTAATCGACCCATAGAGAGGGAGCGGAGGTTTCACAATCACTATCAGGTCGTTGATGTTCTCATTCGCCACGTCGACCAATAGCTGTGTAGACGCTCTAACCCCTGAATTCATCCCATTGATCATCAACATGTAGGAACCCGGACGGACGCCTGCGATGTCAAACGTCCCGGCGGCATTCCGGACAAGGGAGCCATTCGCACCCGTGTCGAACGTCCCGTTGCCATTGGCCGGCAGCAGATTCAGAAAGACATCACGGACCGGCAGGTTGGTGGCCGCGTCGATCACTTTCCCTTCCACGTGATAAGTGCGTGTCTTGACCATACGAATATCCACGCCGCGCCGGTCGCTGCCGGCTGAAACGACAATGGACGTAGCCTGTGCCGGTTCCGTCCCACTTGGGTAGTAAGTTGTAGTGTAAGTTTCCTCGGGTGCGTCCTTCGGTACAACGGCGCGCACAAGTCCAGCCGTTCTGCTTTGGCTTACAACCATGATTATGTATTGCCCTGGCGCTAAATTCGCCACGCGAAATTCGCCCAAATCGTTCACCTGTGCCCCGCCCACCGGTTGATATTGACGCTTCCCGCGGACGTAGCGTTGAGCAAGAACCTGGACGGCACATTGGGCTACCGGATCTCCGTCTTCATCGGTGACCTTTCCGCTAATCACCCCGTGCGGAGCCAGCTTCACAACCAAGCCCGTGAGTTGCTGCCCCGAAGCCAGCGTGAACGTGGAACTGGCCCGCCCCAGGCTGCTGTGCTGCTGTGAAATGTATCCGTTCCTCTGCACATGCAGGACGTACTTCCCAGGCTCCAAATCAGCGAAGCGGAATGCGCCGGCAGCGTCTGAGGAAGCAGCGTAGCCGCCTTCCCCACCCCCATCGGCACGGCGAAGCGTGATCTGCGCTTTCTTCAGCGGCTCTCCGGTGGTGCTTAGCACGGAACCGGCGACGGACGGCTTCTCCTCCTCCGGCGGCACCTGGGCCCGTGCAGCGATGAGTGACAAGACGGTAAGAAAAGCTAGTCTTTTCATAAACGCCATTGACTCGATTTTACGCTTCTTTTTCGGGCCACAACGCTACGGCATGGTAAAATGAAAGCATATGAGATACACGTTCTGCTGGGTGTGTACCGTTCTCGGTACGGTAGCTGCGTTGTCCACGGTGGCGCTTTTTATGACACCCGCGAAACCTGTCTACGCGAAACAGATCATTCCAATCGTTGTCTCCATCGAACGGCCAGCATAGTTTTATGGCCCTGGAAGGTATCAAAGATACGCTCAAGCAGCGGGGTGTTCGCCTTACCCGGCAGCGCCGGATTTTACTGGAGCTGATCGACGAATCGGGCCAACACCTCGATGCCGAGCGCCTCTACCTCCTGGCCAAGGAGAAAGATCCGAAACTAAATCGAGTGACTGTCTACCGCACGCTGAAAATGTTGAAGGAAGGCGGACTGGTGGATGAACTCGACCTGATGCACATCGGCGGCGACCAGCACTTCTACGAAACCCGCATGAAGCAGGAGCACGCGCACATCATCTGTCTGCGCTGCGGGAAAGTGGAAGAATTTTTCGGCGAACCTCTGCAAAAACTGCGCCGGCAGGTGGAGTCGCATTTCGGATTTCAAATCGTACTTGCCCGCACGGAGGTGGGCGGTTACTGCTCGCATTGCCAGGTTCTGCGGGCAAATGAAGTAAAGGAAGCGGCAGCCGAACAGGCACAGGCCGTATCGGGCGAGGAACCGCGTCCGCGCAGTCACCACCGGAGCGCCTAAATGCTTCTGCCCGGTCACGTGGCGGCGCCGGCCAAGGCCGCATCGCTGATCGTCATCAACCCGTCCGGAAATCAGACCAGAGTCCCACTCCATCCCCTGCCGTTTTCCATCGGCAGACAGGCCGATAATCACTTGGTCCTCAGAGACAATCGAGCCTCGCGCAATCACGCTCGAATCGTTGCCGGGCTTGGCGATTACTTCATCGAAGATCTAAATAGCAGCAACGGCGTCTTCGTGAATGGCGCGGTCATTTCCCGCCACAAACTGGCGAATTCAGACCGCATCGAGTTCGGCGTCCCAGATTCTTACGCCCTTATTTTCACCTTCGATGAAGGCGAGATCCATAAGCTGCTCGACCGGTTTTCAAATGCCAGGACGACAGGCAGCACCGGGGAACTTTCCAAGCTGCGCGCGTTGGGCGAAGTGGCCCGCACGCTGCGGAATGCACTTTCCACCGACGACGTCCTGGCCGCCGTTGTGGATGCCGCGCTTGCTGTCACTGGCGCTGAACGCGGAGTTCTGCTGCTGCGCCGTGGCGAGGACCTGATTATTCGCGTTGCCCGCGACCGCTTTGGACTGAGCCTTCCGGGTGCAAATCTCGACGTGCCGTTCGATGCCATTCAAAAGGCCTTGCGGAACCGCAGAAGCCTGCTGACGATGACGCTCGACCCAGGCAGCGGCCAACGGAGCGGCCTGTGCGTCCCATTGGTGCGCGTGAGGCCGCGCGATTCTCAGGAAACGCTGGTGGTATCGGCGATTGATGAAACGGTGGGATTGATCTACCTCGATTCCGGGCAATCCGCGGTCGACTTATCGTCCGGCAACAGTGAGTTGTTGCAGACGCTGGCGCTCGAAGCATCCACGGTTCTGGAAAATGCGCGGCTGCTGGAAGAGGAACGCGACAAGCAGCGT
>JANYCV010000380.1 GCA_025360145.1 Acidobacteriaceae bacterium | reverse complement strand
GCTGTGGATGAATTTCGCCAGTTGCTGGGGATCGGCTTTTTGCAGGGCGTCGAAGTTTGCCGCCTCGGCACCGAGGGTTTTCATCAGGCGGTCGAGCATCTTCTTGGCGTGTTCCGGACCGTAGGCCGAAATCAGCAGTTTGCGGGCATAATCGATGCCCCCCTTGAGCACGTAGTCGTGCGCAAGCACCATCTGATAGCACTCTTCGAGGACGAACTCCGCATTTTCGGAACTGATACTGTGCAACCTGGCCACTTCCCGTCCAATGGCCTCAACCTCATCCTCATCCAATAGCTTTAGAACTTCGGGACCTAGTTCTTCGCCCAGAACTACAGTTAAAATTGCCGCTTTTCGAACGCCGGAGATCTGAGGGACGACGCTATCGGATGAGGACATTTACTTCTCCGGATTCGCAATTACGGGGCCAACTCATTGTTCATTCAGCCAGGCACGGATTACGTGCGCCATTGCCTGGGGATCTTTTTTCGCCTCGGAACTCAAGTGCTTCGTCAGCACCTCGGTCTTCTGGGTTTTCACGGTTGGTAGCTGCAATGCCTGCAACGCTTCGATCTGCTGCTGTTCCTTCGCTCTGTCATTCTCGGCAATCTTGGCCTCCAATTGCTGCTTCAGGCTGTTGGGAATATCTTGTCCGGCGGCCGACCCCTGAATCTCCCTTGCTCCTTCACTCGAAACCTGTACCACCGGCTTCTTTTTGTTGCCACGGAACAACGCCGCCAAACCGGCTAGAACCAGCAAAATCAATGCCGCGCCGCCTGCTCCCAGATACAACATTCCGTTCTCTCTTCTCAGGAACGGCGGCAGCCAGCCCGGATATTGCATTCCCGGCACTGCCGGAACCGGTGTTGCGATTACGGGCGGCTCTTGATTTAGTGTCGATTCGAAGGGCAGGCTCTCAACAATCAATTGATCTCCCCGTTCTGCCTGGAGCCCGACCACTCCCGCCACCAGATCCTTGATGATCTTGAGTTTTTCTGGTGCCGGGGGCTCAAGTATCCGCTTCGCCTTCGGGCCAACACCTTCCCACCGTATGGTGTGATCGACGAGAACCGAGACCGACATCCGCTTCACGTTGCCTTGCGGCAGGTGCAAACGCTTCACCATTCGACTGGATTGGTAGCTGATATTTTCGGTTTTCCGGGACGTTCCTGTCCCCGCGGCTCCAGGCCGGGATGTGGGGCGCGGAAGATTGGATGCCGCACCCGGAACCCCGTTGCTGGTGGTTCCACCAGCTACATCTTCCGTTTTTTGAGCGGTTACCATCACCGATTTGTTAGGATCGAAGGTCTCTTCACTCTGCTCGCCACTGGTAAAGTCACATTCCACCGATACCCCGCTACGGAACTTATCGGCACCCAAAACCGGTTCGAGACTCGAATTGATCTTTGCGAGCAGATCTTTTTCTACACGCTGGCGGTAGTCGAGAGCAGCGTCGGAGGATTCTACGCCATCGCCATTCAAGCTCTTGCGGGGACGGCTGAGGAGGGTACCTTGCATGTCCAGAAGCGACACTCCCTCGGGTGTCAGGCCATCCACGGCGCTTGCTACCAAGTACGTGATGGCCAGGATATTCTGCGGAGAAATCCTCGCACCTACCCGTATCTTTATCATCACGCTAGCCTTAGCTGGTTGGCGGCTCTCGACGAAAAGAGAATTCTTGGGGAGTGTGATGTGAACGCGGGCCTGTTCTACCTCGGCCAGAGCCATTACGGAACGTTCCAGTTCGCCTTCGAGCGCGCGGTGGAAGTTGACCTGCTCGGTGAAGTCGGTTACGCCGAAATTGGTCTTGTCAAACAATTCGTAGCCGATCCGACCGGTCTTGGGTAGGCCCAGTGCGGCCATTTGCAAGCGGGTTTCGCCTACCTTCCCAGACGGGACCAGGATTGTTGCGCCACCATCAATGACGCGGTATTCCGCTCCTGACTCCTTCAACTTCGCCACTACCGCTCCGGCGTCTTCGGCGGCAACCCCAGTGTAGAGTGGCCGAAAATCGCTCTCCTTGCTCCACTTGAGGAATCCGAACAGACCGGCAACCACCACCACAACTGCAACAATGAGTGAGATTTTCTGGCCGTTCGTCAATTTGGAGAGGAGGGAGTTCATGTCAGTCCACAGTTATCCCTACATCTGCATTCGCATTACTTCCTGGTAGGCCTGAACCACTTTATTTCTCACTTGTTGGAAAAGTTCGAACGATAACTCCGCTTTTTGAGTGGACACTACGACGTTGTGCAGCTCTTCGCCCTCGCCAGCTAGGAAATTTCCTATCTTGGTGTCGGCATCCTTCCGGAAGCCTTCGACGTTGTTAATGGCATTGGCAAACATCGACTGAAACTCGCCGCTGCTAGACGGCCCGATTGATGGAGGCTTGATTGAGGGGATCGACTGGACCGGCGGCAGGGAGGTACTGATGGGAAGCGTCATGGGTTACCGCATCAGGTCGAGCGACCGGTGGATCATGTCTTTCACCGCGGTCATGGCGGCTACGTTGGCCTGGTATCCGCGAGAGGCGCCCATCAGATCCACCATGTCTTCGGCGGGATTGATTTTCGGGAACGCCACATAGCCGTTCTTGTCGGCGTCGGGGTGGCCGGGGAGATATCGGCGGTCCGGTTCCCTGGTATCCTCGATCACATCCGAGGCAGCTACGCCGTTCGCATCTATCTGGGCCTGGAAGACCGAGGAAAATGGCGACGTTTGGGATTCACTTGTGAACACTACGTCCTTGCGGCGGTAGGGACCGCCTTCGGGCGTCCTTGTCGTTTCGGCGTTTGCCAGGTTTTCGACTAGGAGTTCGGCGCGGGTACGTTGCGCTCCCATTCCAGAGGCGCTTACCGAGAGCGAAGTGAACAGGCTCATTATTTTCCATCCTGTATGGCGGTGCGGAGTTGGCGAATCTGCGATTTGAGCAGAGCGGAGGCCACGTTGAAGCGGATGGCGTTCTCAGAAAGCAAGCGAGTCTCGCGGTCCATGTTGACGTTGTTTCCATCGTTCTTCGTCTTCAGACCCTGGGCGTCCACGATGTTGGGTTCCGCGCCCTGGGTCAGGCTTAGGTATTCGAACTGGAAGTCCACGTCCTTGGTCTTGAAGCCTGGCGTGTCAGCGTTCGCGATGTTGGAGGCTACCAGTTTCTGCCGGGTGCTGAGCAGATCCATGTAGCGCTGCAAATTATTTCCGATACCTTCTAGCATTTCGCCGATTAGAAATGCATGTCTATGGCCAAGTGCCGGAGGCCTGGCATCTTTTGGGTTTTTACCTAAGGATTGTATTTTGCCTACAACTACTTGGAGGGCTTTTCGTACATCGCCGGATAGGCTTGTTTCATCACCTGTGCCATTTCGAGAGCCGTTCCAATTTGAATCAACTGTCCCGTTCCGATACCGGGACAGTACTTTGCCGTATCATTCCAGTTCTTGCGGTTCTCCACCAGTTCGGGCCAGAACGGGAAGGCGCGGCACTGCGTAGGCTTCGACGGATGGATTCCGCAGCCGTTTCCCACCAGGAAATGACACTGCTTGTCACGTGGCTTGCGGAGCCGGATCAAATTCCGGGTCCGGTAGACGTATTTCGCCTCGAAAGCCGCCGGTTTCATATGCACATAGGCAGCCGCGCGGAGGACGTCTGTTTCGCTTAGATACACGAATCCCCTCTGATCGCAGCAGTTGGTGCAGTTGGGCTGACAGGTGAAGCGGAGACCGTCCATCCACGTTTAGGTTACCTCGGTTTGGCGCGGGGCAGGTGGGCTCAATCCGATTCCCTGGCGCCGACCGGGTAGGACTTCGAGGAAAGCGAACTCCGTTTCGCTGTGTTTCGTATTTGTGGGTGGCGAGTTAACGACTTCCAAAGCTTCGAC
>JANYCV010000376.1 GCA_025360145.1 Acidobacteriaceae bacterium | reverse complement strand
GTCTTCCGGGTCTTCGCCTGCGACTACTAGTTGCTTTGCGGTCAGGTGGTGCTCGGCCCACTTCCGAGAGGCTCTTCTCTTGCCGGCGTCTGTCGTTGGTCCCGCGGACAGGCGGCTGTTGAGTGCGTTCGCGGACTGCTGCGCTTGTGTCGGCATCTTTCTAAATCTTCCTTATTTCAAAACAAATGGTCCCCGCAAACGGGAGCCTGGATTGCGATTTCGTTATAGCATGAGGCCGAACCGCTGTTTTTTGGTTTTGTTGATTCTAAACGAAAGATAGGCTGTTTATTCTTGAACTGGGTTGGGCGGTAGCATGCCAAACGGTGATTCCGACTCGGTGACACCCCACCGGAACGGAGACGGTTGCCGTCCGCTGAGGTGGCTCTCGACGTGGAATCGGACGGTGCGAAAGACGTATCCGGTGCCGGGGTAGGGTTACCAACTGTCGCTGGAGTTTGCACGTTCGCGAGTGTTGTCGGAAGAATTGGTCGAGTTTGGGATGAAACAGAAACAAGAAGTATTGCCGCAGCGCGCGGGGAGGCGGATTTCAACGGAGGGGCCGATGGTGTTCTGTTGCTCTTGGGCTCATAAATGCGTGACTGGCACTCACTGGCGTGAATCGGCTGTATAATGCTTCTTTGAAAAAGAATTCCAGTGTTTACCGGCGGCTCTCCGATCAGCAAGTTGCGGTGAAATTCAGACAACGGATTGTGCGCCAGTACTTTGTCCGCTTTCATATGGGGCTGATTCTTACGGCGACCACGGCGGCCGGCTTGATTTCCAGCAAGCTGCTGTTGATGGCGGGTCTGACCAGCATTCCGATTCGCTATCCGCTGGCCGTGATTGTGGCGTATCTGGTTTTTCTGGTCATGATGCGGATGTGGGTGGCTTATGTGCTGATCGATTTGCCGGCGCGGCGGCGGGTTGGTTCGAGTTGGAATTTGGGACCGGTGGATTTGCCGGTAGACGCCGGCGGCGGCGGGAGCGCGGGCCGCTTTGCGTTTGGCGGCGGAGACTCGGGTGGCGCAGGGGCTTCCGACGTTTGGGGATCGGGCTCGGGCGGAGAAGGCATTGCGAGTGTCTCGCCGCCGCAGGGTGGCGGCCTCAGTTTTCCCAGCCTGGATTTGAGTATCGATCTGGACGATGGGATTTGGATTCTGGTGGTGCTGGCGCTTTTAGTGCTGGTGATTTTTGGCGCGGGCGGATATTTGATTTGGGTTGCGCCGGAAATTTTGCCGGATATTGCGTTTAACGCACTGCTGGCTGGCTGTTTGACGGGGGCGGCGAAGCGGGCGGAGACGAAGGGTTGGGTGCGGAGCGTGGTGTCGTCAACCTGGATTCCGTTGACGCTGGTATTGCTAGTGACGATTGGACTGGCGGTGGTGGTACACCGGCATTGTCCGGGTGCTGTGAAGATGATGGACGCGCTGGGGTGTGCGGTGGAGGTGCCTTAACGAATACCCTAAATCCGGCAGTACGGGTGCAGGTTTCGGTTGTCCGCCGTTTGTTTGCCACGATTTCCAACTGCTTCGCAGTTCATCTTTCTGGTGATAACTGCCGCTGCATTAACCGCTTGCGGATGACCCACCTATCCGTTTTGACGGAGTTCGACTGCCGCGCATCGCATCAAGTCACTAAAATGCCTCAGGATTTCAACTGCTCCGCAGTTCACCATACGGGTGATAACTGATTCCATTGCATCTGCTTGCGGCTAACGGTCTATTCAATTTTGAATAGCTCCAACTGCCGGTTAATAGGGTGATAACTGTCAGGATTTTGCAAGTGAGGTTGTCACGCGAAAGCCACGGGGGTTTCAGCGCGTCGCAGTGTCGCTGATCGCTGCCGGTCTCGTGTGCTTCTCGAACCAGCAGCCCCCTCGTAGCAGCGCACGCCTCCGCCAGTTCAGACGGAGTTCACCCCTCTCGACTGCAGGCTGGTGGTCGAGAAAGTGTCAATTCGAGGATGTGCAGGACACATGTTGTTTCAAAGGGAGGTCAACCGGGTGACCGTGGCAAAACCGTGCCTTCCCTCTGTGTTGACGCGACTCGGGTTGCTGTTGAACGAAAAGCAGATTCCCCAAGCCATTGAAAACCTTGAAAGTGGAGATAAAACTCCAAGAAGCGTTGGAGACAGTCGCGCTACGCCGCCAGGCAGGTGCGCTACCAGGCAGCGCAACGCCCCAGCATTCTACATTTGTGATTCTAAATCACTTTTCTCGATAATACAATCACTGGCCACTCACTCCACCCGCCAAATAGTCGCATCCTCGCGCCGCAAAACCTCTTCCGTCAATTCCACCCCAAGCCCCGGCCCCGCCGGCAGTGCAAACTCGCCATTCTTCGCCACTGCCGTCCCATGGACCAATCCACCATACTCATCCTGATAATGCCGCCGCACCGTCTCCAGAATATAAAGGTTCGGCACATTCGCAGCCAGATGCAGCGAAGCCGCATGCAACACCGGCCCTCCGCAGTTATGCGGCGCAATCGGACGATAGTGCGTCTCCGCCATCGTCGCAATCTTCTTGGCCTCTGAGATCCCGCCGCACCACGAAATATCCGGCATCACAATTCGCGCCGCTCCACAATCCATCAACTCGCGGAATCCCCATCGCGTCATCAGCCGCTCACTCAAACACAGCGGAAGAGAGGTCGCCGCCGCTAACTCCGCATACGCAGCCAAATTATCCTGCGGCAGCATCTCTTCCAGCCACATCGGCGAATACTGCTCCAATTCCTGCGCGATCTGGATAGCGCAAGGCAGGTTCCAAAACCCATGGAATTCCATCGCCACTTCCATATCCGTACCGAACTCGGCCTTGATCTTGCGCAGAGGCTCCGCGCCTTCCCGCATCTGCTCCCGCGTAAGAAATTGTCCCCGTGTTTTCCGCGCAATCGGATCGAACGGCCAGATCTTCATCGCGTGAATGCCGCTTTCCATCAGCTCCCGCGCCAACTTCACCGGCTCGGTCAGAAAATCGACATGATCGTAACAGGTGTTGTAGGTGCGAATAGAATCCCGTGAAGCCCCGCCCAACAGTTGATAAACAGGAACGCCCGCCCGCTTGCCCGCTAGATCCCACAACGCCATGTCTACCGCGCTAATGGCCCGCATTTCGGCGCCCGCCCAGCCGCTGTAGCTGATCGCTTCGAACATGTCCGCCCACAGCCGGTCAATCCGCGACGAATCCCGCCCCAGCAACACCGGCGCAAGCGCCCGCCGCACCACGGCGCCTTCCGCCTCCGGCCATGGATACGTCTCACCCAACCCCACCAGCCCTTCGTCCGTGTGAATCCGAATCCAGATCCATTGAATCGCACCCGCATGCACTTGAATGCCGCGAGAAAGATAAATTGTTTCGATCGCCGTAATTTTCATCTAGTGTCCATCGCCAGGTCCAATCCCACCTTCGCCCGAGGTAGGGCGGACGCCCTCGTCGGCGCGGATTCCCCCGGACCCGCTGCTCGCTGCGGCCAGTAAGGCAATGTCGGCGGACGGCGACCCCACGAGCCACCGACCCATCGCAGTCGAGTCTCCGGCGGTCTTCAATCGATCTTTTCGGCGATAGACTTCGCTTGCAGAAACTGCAACAGATAATCCGGCCCGCCCGCCTTCGAATCCGTCCCCGACATATTAAACCCGCCAAATGGATGAGCGCCCACCATCGCGCCCGTGCACTTCCGGTTAATGTACAAATTTCCAACGAAAAACTGCTCCCGTGCCTGCTCAATCCTCGCCCGGTCGTTGGTGTACACGGCGCCCGTCAATCCATACTCGCTATCGTTGGCCAACTCCAAAGCGTGATCGAAATCCCGCGCTTTCGAAACCGCCAGCACCGGCCCAAAAATCTCTTCCTGAAACAGCCGGTCCGTCGCTTCGATATCGGCAATCACCGTGGGCCGGATGAAATACCCATCTCCCTCCAGCGCCTCTCCACCCGCAACCAGACGCCCTTCCTGCTTGCCGCACTCAATGTATTCGAGAATCGACTTTTTCGCCCCGGCATTGATCACCGGGCCCATATCATTAGACGGGTCATCGGTCGGCCCCACCGACAAAGCAGCCGCTTTCTTTCCCAGCAACTCCAGAAACTCGTCGTAAATCTTCGCATCCACAATCGCCCGCGAACAAGCCGAACACTTCTGCCCCTGATATCCAAAAGCCGATTGCAGCACCCCGGTAGCCGCCCGCTCTATATCCGTATCGCAATCGACGATGATCGCGTCCTTGCCGCCCATCTCCGCCACCACCCGCCGGATCCAAATTTGACCCTTCCGCGGTTTTGCCGCCAGTTCATTGATGCGCAAGCCCACATCCCGCGACCCGGTAAATGAAATAAACCGCGTCTTCGGATGCTGCACCAGCACATCACCCACCAGCGCGCCGCTTCCCGTCAATAGCGAAAAACTCCGCGCCGGAAAACCAGCTTCCAATAAAACTTCAGCGAACTTCTGCGCAATCGTAGGCGTATCGCTGGACGGTTTAATGATGACGGTATTACCAGCTACAAGCGCCGCCGTAGCCATTCCCGCCAGTATCGCCAAAGCGAAATTCCACGGCGGGATCACAACCCCCACTCCCAGCGGAATATAGATCATCTGACCTTTTTCCCCAGGCAGTTGCACCGGAGCTTCCGGCGTACTGAAGCGCAACATCTGCCGCGCATAGTACTCGCAAAAATCAATCGCTTCGGCCACTTCGCCTTCCGCTTCGGGCCACGTCTTCCCGGCCTCCACCGCAAGCCACGCGTTGAATTCCATCTTGCGCCGCCGCAAAATCTCCGCCGCCCGGAACAACATTGCCACCCGTGCCGCCGCGGTCGTCCTGCTCCATTCCGGAAAAAAAGCGAATGCCGACTCAACCGCCTTCACCGCCAATTCCGCAGTCGCCTTGTGATGAACTCCCACCACTTCGTCAGGCCGCGACGGATTCAACGATCGCAGTTGGTCCCCAGTCTCAATCCGCTCCCCGCCAATCACCAGAGGATATTCCGTACCAAATTCCGCCCGCACCTGTGCAAGCGCGGCTTCCATCGCCGCCCGATTTCCCGGACGCGAAAAATCCGCATACGGCTCATTCCGGAACGCGGGCAGGGAAGCGAGATTGAGACTGGCAACGGGCATCGCTTATCCTCCGACGATCTTGCGGCCCTGATCGAACAGATCCGCCGCATCATCCACCAGCCGCCGGCCCTTGTCGTAAAGCTCGCGCCCTTTCTCCATGAACTCGCGTCCGGTTTCCGCCAGCGCTTCCCCGCTGCCCCCGGTCTTATCAATCAATTTCTTCCTCGTTTCCTCGCCGGAAGCGGGGGCATAAAGCAGGGCAATGGCCGCTCCAATCGAAACACCAGCTAAAAACCAAACAACTTTGGCACCGTCGTCACGCATCGAGTTACCTCCTCTTTTATTATGCCCCCGTGAGAACGAAAGGTTCAGCGCGATGCGAACTTCAAAGTTCCACGTCGTTCGGGCCTTGATTATGGTAAATCACGTGCTCCAGAATACTGCGAAGCTACAAAGGAAGGAGACTCGCTATGGTTCAACTTCCATTTAGTGATCGCTTTGAGGCAGGTCGTCTGCTGGGATCCAGACTCATCACCGGCAAATGGCCGGAAGATACGATTGTCCTTGCCTTGCCGCGCGGCGGTGTACCTGTTGGATCTGCGGTGGCGAGCCTGTTGGGAGCGCCGCTCGACGTCGTCGTTGTACGGAAATTAGGTGTTCCCCGGCAGCCGGAACTCGCGATGGGTGCCATTGCCAGCGCAGGGATTCGGATACTCGACGAAGATCTCATTCGGGATCTCGGCATCTCGGACGCTACAGTCGATTCCGTCGTCGCAAAAGAAGCCGTCGAACTGGAACGTCGCGAACGCCTCTATCGAGAAGAACGCCCGGCACCCGATCTGCATGATCGGACCGTGATTCTGGTGGACGACGGATTAGCGACGGGATTAACCATGTCGGCTGCCGTCCGCTTCGTGAACAGGTTCCAGCCGGCGGCTGTGACAGTCGCCGTACCGGTCGGCTCTGCCCAAGCTTGCCAACAAGTCCGGTCGCTGGGTGCCACTTGTATCTGTCTTGCGACGCCGGAGCCTCTTAATTCCGTCGGTGCGTGGTACGCCGATTTCCAGCAGACGACCGATTGCGAAGTGCAACAGTTACTGGATCGGCATCACCGGCAGAAGCCCGAAAGCCCAAGCACGCAATGATGCCTTTATCACGAAAAGGCCGCGAAGGACACACTTGAGCGGATTGCCGCGCGAGCCGATCATAGCTTCGGAAGCTTCGCCTTTTTCAACCTTTTGGAGCCCGCCCGGTAAAGGCTGACTTCGTGTCCATCCGGGTCGTTCAGATAAGCATGCTTCCAACCCCGGGGCATCATAGCTGGAGGCTTGGAGAACGTCGCCGCCGCCGCTTCCAATCCCTCACAGAATTTCTTCAGATCTCGAACTTCGAAATACAATCTCACACCGCCGGTGTGCAGCGATTCACCGGGCGCAAGCAAGTGCAGGGCAATCGTCGCCCCACCCGCTGACACCTTTAGCCGGGCGTAGAATACCCTATCCCCCGCACGGAATTCTTCAAGGAGTGTAAAACCCAAAATGGGTATGTGCTTCACTCAGGTAATTACTACGGCAGCAGCTTACCAAGGTGGGGCGGTCCCCCTGGACGGCGCGGGACGCCTTCGTCCCGCTGCTGGAAGCGGGACGAAGGCGCCAATGCGCCAGCCACACGAAACGCTGCCAGACCGTACCCACTTGAGTCAAGCACATACCCGGTAAACCCAAAAGGTCGCGGTAAAAACCAAGCGCCCGCGAAACATCCCGGGAGTAAATCATGGCATGATTGAAATTCAGGGCGGCGTGGCCGTTCTTTGTTGTCGTAGCGGTCATTGCTTTCGACAGCCTATCCCTATCTTGTCCTCCGCCGTCCGCTCTTACCTGAAATTCATCGATTGGCAATCCCCGGAGGGGCCTACCGGCTATTCCAGGCGTGAACTAGATGGCCAATTCTCTACGCCAGGTTCAAAGTGCGCAACGTGCTGCCGCGATCCGCTTCAATCTTCTTCTGCAACATCATGATGGAGTAGATCAATTGTTCCGGCCGTGGAGGGCAACCCGGCACATAAACGTCCACTGGGATAATCTGGTTCACCGGTACCAACGCATAGTTGCTAAACACGCCGGTCGAAGTAGCGCAGGCGCCCATCGAGATTACCCACTTCGGCTCCGGCATCTGCGAATAGAGATGACGCACCACCGGCGCCATCTTATTCGAGACCCGTCCCGCAATAATCATCAGGTCCGATTGCCGCGGCGACCCGCGGAACACCTCGGCGCCAAAGCGCGAAATATCGAACCGCGAAGCCGTCATCGCCATCATCTCGATAGCGCAGCAGGCAAGGCCGAACGCCATCGGCCAAATGGAGTTCTTGCGCCCCCAGTTAATCACGCTGTCGACGGTGGTCAGTAGAAAACTATCGCTAAGGTCGTGAATACTCTCATCGTCTATCCGGCCGAACAACTCCTTCGACTGGACGAGTTGAATCCTGGGCTCCATGCTCATTTCGTCTTATTATCCCATAGGCCCGCAGGGCAACGCTTAGAATAGAAGAAGCTTGATACAGAATCCGCCCGAATCCATTCAGCCATCCCAAGACTATGAATCCGCTCTCAACAGCGCCGCGCTGTGCTGGGATATAGAACCCGAGTATTTCGATATTTGGGGCAACTCCCATCGCGCCACAACAGAAGTGAAGCAATCCATCCTGCGCTCTCTGGGCGTCTCTACGGAATCGCGGGAATCGCTGGATGAGGCACGCGAAGAACTGCTATGGACGCACTGGTCGCAGCTAGTCGAATCCACCATCGTGCTCGACCGGGAATCGCACGAAATCACCATTCACGTTCCCGAAGCTTTCACCGACGCCACAGTGGAAGCGCGCTTCACCTTTGAAGACGGGCGCACCGCGGAATCCGCCTTCGCCCTCCCCAGCCTTCCGGACCAGACCCGCGCCGCCATTCGCGGCCAGAACTTCGTCCGGAAATTTGTCCCCTTCCCGGCCGACGCGCCGCTCGGCTATCACCACCTCGAAATCCGGCTCGTCTCCGCCGGCCAGACCGTTGCCACGGTATCTACCCGCCTCATCCTCTGTCCAGACCACGCCTACACGCATGAAGGTAAGGCCGCGGGCATTGCCGTCAGCCTCTATTCGCTGCGCTCGGAACGAAACTGGGGCTGCGGCGATTTCGCCGATCTCTACAAATTAATCGACTGGGCCGTTACGGACCTCGGCGCCAGCTTCATCGGCTTGAATCCGCTGCACGCAATTCCGAATCGCCAGCCGTACAACACCAGCCCTTATCTGCCAGTGTGCAGCTTTTATCGCAATCCACTCTACCTCGACATCGAACGGATCGAGGACTTCGCCAAATCCGCCCGTGCTCACCGCATCTTTCAGAGCGCAAAAATGCAGGCCAAGACAGCCGCCCTACGCGACACAAAGTATGTCGAATACGAGCCAATCTACCGGCTCAAAATGCG
>JANYCV010000355.1 GCA_025360145.1 Acidobacteriaceae bacterium | reverse complement strand
GCATGGGTCGCTGATCCGGCTGGCGAAATCGAAGGGTGCGAAGTTCACCATCTCCACCGATGCGCACCATCCGAAACACCTGCTGAACATGCGCTACGGCGTAACGATGGCGCGGCGGGGATGGTTGAGTGCGAGCGACATTCTGAATACCCTGCCGGCGGAACAGTTCGCCCAAGCGATACGAAAACACTAATCAATATATGAAACTGATTTCTTCTGAGAAACGCTTCGAGAGTTCCATCTTCACGGTGACGGAGGATGTGGCAACGGATCCGGACGGCTTTGAGATCAAGCGCGCCATTATCCGGCATGGCGGATCGGCGGTGATTATGCCTATCGATGAAAAAGGCCGGATTTTGTTGGTCCGGCAATACCGGCTTCCCGCACGCCAGTTCATGTGGGAGCTTTCGGCGGGCCGTGTCGATGAAGGCGAGAAAGTCTTGCAGGCGGCCAAGCGGGAGCTGCGCGAAGAGACGGGATTCCGCGCGAAGAAGTGGACCAAGCTGAGTTCGTTCTACGTGAGCCCCGGCTTCCTGGAAGAGAAGATGACCGTCTACGTGGTGGAAGATCTGACTGCCGGCGATACGCAACCGATGGAAGATGAACGGATCACGGTGAAGTGGTTCAAGCCGCGCGAGGTGGACAAAATGATTCGCGATGGAAAGATTATCGACGCTAAAACAATGATTGGGTTCCTCGCCTGGAAGCGCTACGGCGGGAAAGCCAAAGACGGAAAACCGTCGAAATAATTTTGATACCCGCTGCCACGCTGGCGCGTAGATTGCCGGAGACTTTGTTCACTCCCGCCGCACGGACGCGATAGGTGACGGGAACTTCCATAATCCGCAATCGCTGCTCTACGGCGCGGATCTGCATCTCGATGGTCCAACCGTAATTGCGCTCCTGCATGTTCATGGCGTCCAGACTGCTGCGGCGGATGGCGCGGAACGGGCCGAGGTCGGTATAGCGATACCTGTAGAAAAGGCGGATGAGTGCTGTGGCCAGCCAGTTTCCGAACGCCTGGTGCGGCAGAATGGCTCCGGGCTCCGCATTTCCCAACGTTCGGGAACCTATCACCAGATCCGCTCGTCCATTTTGAATAGGAGCGATGAGCAGCGGGGCCTCGGCTGGGTCTTCTGAAAGATCCGCCTGCAGGAACACGACGATTTCCACGCCTGCGGGCAGAGCCTGGATAGCGCGCAGGCAAGCGGCGCCGTAGCCGCGCTCGGGTTCCTGAACGACAATCGCGCCGCAGGATCGTGCGATGGAAGCGGTGTGGTCGGTGGAGCCGTTGTCAGCTACAATCACGGCTAGGAAGATCGATGGCGGGATGGCGCGGAGCATGTCGCCGATGACGGCTTCTTCGTTCAGTGCCGGGATGATGAGGGCCGCGGTTGTTGCCGAATCCTGGCTCATGATGTAATGAAATTCAATGTGGCAGGAGTTATTGAATGGAAACCGGCGATAATTTTACTGGATCGAAGAGTCCTGCTGTGCTGAATGAGCGCTCGGCGCTCGGCATGATTGCAAGCTGGATTCGCGATCTTTTCATCTCCGTAATTCTGGCTATTCTCGTCATCCTGTTTCTCTATCAACCCGTGAAGGTGGAAGGAACCAGCATGATGCCGGCACTTGTGGATCAGGAACGGATTTTCATTAATAAATTCGTCTACCGGTTTGGTCTGGGCAACATTGAGCGAGGCGACATGGTGGTGTTCTGGTTCCCCGGCGACCCTACGAAATCGTACATCAAGCGAGTGATCGGAGTGCCGGGGGATAGCGTTGCGGTGGACGACGGAACGGTGTTGGTGAACGGTCAGCGGCTGGAAGAATCCTACGTCACCGCAGAGTTTCGCGACAGGCAGTCGATGTCCGCCTTCCAGGTGCAGCCTGAGGAATTCTTTGTGCTCGGCGATCATCGGAGTTCTTCCAACGATAGCCGATCATGGGGCACGGTGCCTAGAAGATACATCTACGGGAAAGCGGTATTTGTTTATTGGCCGGTAGAGAAAATGGGGTTGCTGAAATAGTCAGCGCCGGTTGAAGAGCCACATTCCCAGCGTGAGCAGCACGCTGAGCAAAAGGCTGGTTGCGAGGGGGAAGTAGAAAACGGAGTTCTTCCCGCGGATGACGACGTCCCCGGGGAGACGACCGAAGAGCTTTTCGCCGAAGGTTACGATCAGGCCGGCAGCAAGCAGGATGGCTCCTACGGTGATGAGGGTGCGTCCAATGGGCACGGCCTTATTTTCTCACTAGTAGGTGTCCAAGAAATAGGTGGACCGGCCAAGTTGTGTCTCACCCTAAGGGTTCACCTTCTAATCCGCGTTCATCGGCGTTAATCAGCGGCCATTAATTTTGCGCCACCCATTATTAGCTCCCGATCAACGCTGGTTAACCCAGATTTTGCGCGGAACCGCCGTATTCGATCTGTCCAGCTAACGGGTGTCCGCTCATCCACTTCACGGTAACTGCGGTGTCGAGGATTGAGACCCCTAAATGCCTGGCTTCCGTCATCCGGTGAGAATATGCTGAATCCGCACTAGATTGGATTCACCTGCGGCCCGCAATTGGCACCAGTTTGGACTTCCGGATTTTTCGATCGCGCGTGACAAGCGGCACACTGTAGACCACACTCGTGGCCGCGATAATTTCATCCGCCGCGTCGCTGCGGAAATCCAGATACTTGGTTGCCCTGGCAACGGTCAGATCCAAAGGCCAAACGTGAATTCGGTTCATAGCGCGCCCGAATGGCAAAGAATGGATATCGAGCGTGGTTCGACCCAATTGAAAGAGTTTGGCAATCTCCCAAAAAACAATTGCGGAAATGCTCCATTGGTTCGATTCCAACAGACCCCGTTCCTCCCGGGAAACGCTCCCTGCCAAGGCATGAATCAGGATGTGCGTATCAAGATTCAACATTCCACTTCACGCCGGTGGAGAGTATGTCGCCATTGATTTGGATCTCGCCGCGCATACTCCCAATCAGACCAGCACAATCGGATTCAATTGGAATCACTCTGGCGATCGGTTTCCCGCGCTTTGTCACGATCAAGCCTTGCGGCCCCAGGTGATCGAGCAAAGAGAGGCACTGCTCTTTGAATTTAGACGCGTTCACGGTC
>JANYCV010000329.1 GCA_025360145.1 Acidobacteriaceae bacterium | reverse complement strand
CAATAACCTGCTCCGTCCCGTGCCGAACCTCGGCAACGTATCTGAGTCAGCGTCGTTCGGTTACGGGAACTATCACGGTCTCGCCACCAAGTTCGAAAAGCGGTACTCGCATGGTCTCGACTTCCTGGCGTCCTACACTTACGGCCACGCGCTCGCGAATACTGGCACCACGCTTTCGGGCTCTTCCGGCAACGGCCCAAAGGATCGCCGGAATTTCGGATCAGGATATGCAACCGCGGCTTGGGATCTTCGCCACAATCTAGTCAGCAGTTTCGTCTACGATCTGCCGTTTGGGAAAGGACGGAAGTTTCTGGGCAGCGCGGCCCGCCCGATTGAAACCCTGCTCGGCGGCTGGCAGGCCAATGGCATCATCTCAATCCGGAGCGGCCAACCGTTCACCCTCGGCACGCGCAACTGCATCGGCCAGTTCGCCAATTGCCAGCCTGATCTCATCGCAGGCAAGAATCCGCAGAACGCACCGGAAGGCGGTCGAACTCCTGACCGTTACTTCGATGTGAATGCGGTCAAGGATCCGACGCCCGGTACTCCCGGAACTCTCGGTCTCCAGAGCAACAACGCCCCTCCGCAAAAGAACTTGGATTTCTCCCTCTTCAAGGACTTCCGGTTCTCGGAACGCATGAAATTTCAGTTCCGCGCCGAGGCCATCAACCTGACCAACACCCCTTACTTCGACGTTGGTAGTATCGGACGCGTGCAGGGAGATTCAAACTTCGGACGTATCGACCGGACGGTTTCCGGCACCGAGCGCCACATTCAATTGGCCTTACGCTTCATGTTCTAACGGTAGGGTTATGTAATTCGGGGCGGACTTAGCGGTCCGCCCTTTTTTTTGGCATACTAAGAATTTGAACTGTGTCATTCCTCTTTTTGTTCCTGTTGTTCTCCGGCTTCGATTCCTTCCTCCGTGACGGCTTGCTTGCTCTGAATTCAAAACGATTTGAAGCTGCACGTGGAAGTTTGGAAGCGGCGGGAAAGTTGAAACCGGATAGTTCCCAGGTTTGGCTTGCCTTGGCGCAGACCTATTACAAGCTCGGGAACACGAAACTTGCATTGGACGCGGCGAGAACAGCCGAATCGTTGGCAATAGATGAGCCCAAAGTTCTCCACGGGCTAGCTTTATTTCATGCCGAAAATGGGGATCTATTGAAAGCAGCGGAATGCGAAGAAATGTATTCAGTTCATGACATGAATGCCATCCCGCCCGCAATCCGTTTGTATCTTGACGCAGGAAAACCGCAGCGAGCTATTGCACTGGCGGAATCGGCGATCGGTCGCGCCGATAGTGCGCCGCTCCGCCATGTCCTGGGGAAGGCGTACGGGGCAGCCGGAAATACGGCGAAGGCCATCCCGGAGTTTCGGAAAGCAGTGGAGATGGACCGCTACGAAGAGGCATACTATTTCGATCTTGTCCAGATCCTGCTCATCGATCAGGAGTACCAAAGTGCGATTCAAACGCTGGAGTCGAGCCGGCGTATTTTCGCCAGGAGTCCTCAACTGGAACTGGCTCTCGGCGTTGCCTACTACGGCCAAAGGCGCTTCAATGAAGCAGTGGATTCCTTTCTTCGGGTGATTGCCATGGCTCCCGATGTCGAGCAGCCCTATGCGTTCCTGGGCCGCATTATCGATCAGGCAGGCGACCGGCTGCCTGAGATCGAAAAGCGATTCGCTGCCTATGCGAAGGCAGCGCCGAAGAGCGCGGTAAGCCAGTTTCTCTACGCGAAGGCGATCAATGCGAGTTCCGGAGATCCTGCCGCCGCCGAAGCGCTATTGCGAAAGTCGATCGCAATAGATGGCAGGAATTGGGAGTCTCATCTGGAACTCGGAATTGCGTTGGAGAAGCGGCGCTCCTACGAGGAAGCGGCCAGGGAATTAGTGCGGAGCATTGAGCTGAATCCGAAAAGCTCCACGCCACACTACCGGCTCGCCCGCGTTTACGACCGCCTTGGCAAGAAGCAGCAGGCTGCTTCCGAACGCGGCCGTCACGCGGAGTTGGCGGCAGAGGAAGAAGCGGTGGCAGGCAAACAGGCCCAGGGAATGGTTCCGGTACAATGAAGACGAACGGGGATACTTTTGACTCAGACATGGCGGGCTTTCTGCGGGCTGCCTCGTCCAGCTTGCAGCAGCGGAGGCAGGGGCCTCCGCGCAGGCGAGGGTGCCCGCCCCACATGAGGACGGATTGCAAATGAACCGGCGTCTATTTATTTCGGCGTTGGCAGCAGCCAAGCTCTCCGGAGCGGAAGACAAGCCGGGCTTGCTTCTGCCATCCGATAAGGCCGACGAGTTCGGCTTCCGCCTGATGTGGTACAGTCCGGTGGCGCCGATCGATCAAACAAAATACCGGCTGAATGTTTCGGGGCTGGTGGACAAGCCGTTGGCGCTGGGGGTGGGTGACCTTCGCCGGTTTCCGCATGAATCGCAGAACTCCCGGATGAAGTGTGTGCAGTGCTGGTCCGGACGTGCCGAATGGGATGGGTTCCGCTTCGGTCATTTGCTGGAGATGGCGAAGCCTAAGAAGACCGCCAAGGCCGTGCGCATCGACTGCGCGGACAAATGGTATGAATACTTCACCATTGAGGATCTGCTGAAGCCGCGAGTGATGATGGTTCTTGGAATGGGTGGCAAGACCCTTCCCGATCGCCATGGCGCGCCGTTGCGGCTGATTGACCCATCGCGCTACGGATACAAATCGGCCAAGCT
>JANYCV010000297.1 GCA_025360145.1 Acidobacteriaceae bacterium | reverse complement strand
TTCGCTTTCTTCAGCGTCACCAGCCGATCTCGATCGGCTGGGGTCATTAGTAAATGTCCTTCTTGCATCCCTCAACGCTGAGGCTGTCAAGGGGACATTTCTACTTTGCTCAAAGGGGACATTTCTACTTTGCCGTAACACTAAAAACTGACATTAAAAACTGACATTATCAAGAAATCACAACCCTAACAAGGCTGACACTAACAGAATTGACACTGACAGGATTGACAGTAGACTGGGAGATCATGTGGCTGCTTCTGTTTCTTCTATCGTGTATCGCCGCGCCGTTCGCCCTCGCCGCCAGCTATCCCGGGCCTTATCCCATTCAGGAAGGCTTCCTGGACGCGAACGGAGTGCTCCTCTACTACAAGGCTTTCGGGCAAGGTCCGCCGCTGTTGATTGTGCATGGCGGGCCGGGCGCTTCGCACGATTATTTCCTGCCGCATCTGATCCCTCTGGCCCGGCGGAACCGGCTGATCTTCATCGATGAGCGAGGGTCCGGTAAATCGGAAAGGCTGGAGAACCCCGCAGACTACACCGTGGAAGCAATGGTGGAGGATGTGGAGGCCGTCCGCGTGAGCCTGGGTCTGGGCAAGGTGGCGCTGCTTGGGCATTCCTACGGCGGAGTGCTGGCGCAGGCATATGCTTTGAAGTATCAACAGCACCTCACTCATCTGGTTCTTTGCAGCACGTTTCACAGCACCAAGAAGATGAACGCGGTGTTTCAGAAACAACTGGCGGCCATGCCAGCGGCACTGCGGCAGCAGATTCAAGAACAGGAAAAGGCCGGGTTGTTCGGGAAAGGAAAAGGCTATCAGCAGAATCGTTACACCGACAGCTATATGATCGCGGCCTGGGGCGAGGGTTACTTCCCTTATCTTTATCAAAAGCGGCCCGATGCGAATTACGATCCGGTGGCGAACGGAAACATGTCGTGGGATCTCTATCGCGCGATGTGGGGTTCGCATGGCGAGTTTGTCATCGACGGGAATTTGGCTTCCGTGGAGTATTCGGGTAAGCTCGCTTCCATCAAGGTTCCCACGCTGATCACAGTGGGCGATCACGATGAGTGCGAGCCGTCGCTGTCGCGCGAGATGCAGGGCGAAATCAAAGGATCGAAGTTGGTGATCTTCCCGCAGAGCGGTCACATGACCTTCGTCGATCAGCCGGGGCTGTTTATGAAAGCAGTCGGGGAGTTCCTTCAATAAACTATGACAAACAAAGTCCGTTGGGGAGTACTTGGAGTTGCTGGCATCGCGGTTCGGAAGGTGATTCCCGCCATGCAGCGAAGCGAGATGACGGAAGTGACAGCGATTGCATCCCGTGATTTGGCCAAGGCGCAGCAGGCTGCGGGGCCGCTGGGAATTGCTAAAGCGTACGGCTCCTATGAAGCGTTGCTGGCCGATCCGGAGATCGACGCGATTTACAATCCGCTGCCGAATCATTTGCATGTTCCGTGGTCGATCAAAGCGGCCGAGGCCGGCAAGCATGTGCTTTGCGAGAAACCGATAGGTTTGTCGGTGGCCGAAGCGCGCGAGTTGATGGCGGTGCGGGACCGAACCGGCGTCCAGATTGGCGAGGCGTTCATGGTGCACTGCCATCCGCAATGGCTGCGGGCCCGGGAGATTATACGGTCGGGCGAGATTGGCGAACTGCGCGCGATGCTGGGCGCGTTCAGCTACTTCAATCGCGATCCGAAGAATATCCGGAACGATCCAAAGATCGGCGGCGGAGGGTTGATGGACATTGGCTGCTATCCCATCACGATGTCGCGGTTTTTGTTTGGCGAAGAGCCACTGCGTGTGGCGAGCGTGATGGAACTTGATCCGGAGATGGGTACGGACCGGCTGACTTCCGCAGTGCTGCATTTCGCGTCGGGTCAATCGGTGTTCACTTGCAGCACCCAGGCGGTGCCTTACCAGACGTTTCAGATACTGGGAACGCACGGGCGGATTGAGATGGAGATTCCTTTCAACGCCCCGCCGGACCGGGTCACGCGGCTGTTTGTGGACACGGGCGCGGATCTGTTCGGAGGCGGGAAGCGGACGGAAGAGTTCCCGATTTGCGACCAGTATACGATTCAGGGCGATCTGTTTTCGCTGGCGGTGCGCGGCGGCGGTGCGGTGCCTACCCCGCTGGAGGATTCGGTTGCGAATATGCAGGTGATTGAGGCCGTGGCACGGTCGGCGGAGAGTGGCCGATGGGAGACCGTATGAGCGATTCGCGGGGGCGGTTGCTTGCTTTGCACTCGGCGTTGCTAGGTTTGCATAAGAAGCTGCTCGATTCCGAACGCGCTGAGTATGAGGCGGTACACGGGCGGATTCCTTCGCCGGGTGCATTTTTGCAGTTGGTGATTCACGATGAATGGTTTACCTGGCTGCAGGCGATGTCGGGTTTGATCGTGCGGATTGACTTGGTCGGCGACGCGAAGGGCGGGGTGGTTGCCGCCGATGCGAACGGGATTCTGGAACAGACGCGGGAGTTGTTGAGGCCGGACGAAAATGGGCAGGGCTTCGCCAAGCGCTATTTCGACGCGCTGGAACGCGACCCGCAAATTGCGGCCAGCCATGCCGCCACGCTGGAGTTGCTGAGGGGCGACATCGCGAGTTGACCCGCGCGGCGCGTCCTGGACTTGCCCGGATTGGTGTTTCAGCGCACGGCTGAAGCCGGGCAATTGAGGGATTCACAGCTCTAACCGCCGAAGCCGGAGCGCGTTCACAATCACCGAGAACGAACTGAACGTCATGGCGGCGCTTGCAATCATGGGGCTGAGAAGCAGGCCGAAGAACGGGTAGAGCACTCCGGCCGCAATCGGGACGCCGAGCACGTTATAGAAAAAGGCGAAGAAGAGATTCTGACGAATATTACGCATGGTGCCTCGGCTCAGCCGGCGCGCCCGTGCGATTCCACGGAGATCGCCCTGGACAAGCGTTATGCCGGCACTCTCCATGGCGACATCGGTCCCTGTACCCATCGCGATGCCTACATCCGCCTGAGCCAATGCCGGCGCGTCATTGACACCATCCCCGGCCATTCCGACAACATGACCGCCGGATTGAAGTTCTTTCACTACCGCAGCCTTCTTTTCCGGTAACACCTCAGCCTGAATGTCACCTGAGTTATGCACACGATGAGCGCCCCGCGCGATGACTCGGCGCGGCTGGTGGCTGCCCGTCAGTGATTAGGTCAGTTCGTTTTTCGTTTCTGCACCGCCCTCCCGAGAGCCGGTTTCCGCTTAACTTCACGCCG
>JANYCV010000291.1 GCA_025360145.1 Acidobacteriaceae bacterium | reverse complement strand
CGTGCCCCTTGAATTGCATGGTGTAAATAAGTTGTTGCATGCATGCTCCTTTTGGTTCGGGATTCGCCTGATACTATCATAATTTACAAGGATAATTTCACGTTCAGCGGGGCTGCGCCTTGCAGATCGCCGCTACCATGTTTGCGCTGGCGTTACCGTCTTCAGCGCAGAATGCAGTGGATCAACATAACGTCGTCTGGAATTCGCCCAGCAAGGATTCGTCCGGATCCATGCCGCTGGGAAACGGTGACATCGGCTTGAATGTTTGGGTAGAAGAGAACGGCGATCTGGTCTTCTATATCGGCAAAACCGACGCCTGGAGTGAATCGGTACGGCTGCTTAAACTCGGCCGCGTGCGTGTCCGTTTCTCCCCCAATCCATTCGACGCGGGACAACCGTTCCGCCAGACTCTGAAGCTCAGTACCGGGGAGATTCTCATTGCGGGCGGAAAGCCCGGGCGAAGATGAAACTGCGTATCTGGGTGGCCGCCAACCCGCGACGCTGTACTCCCCATTGCGGAATCCGTGATCGCCTTCTACGACAAGCATTACGAACGAGGACCGGACGGCAAGATCCGCTTCAATCCGGCGCAATCGCTGGAAACCTGGCACGAGGCGTTGAATCCGTTGCCGGAGATTGCAGGACTCCGGTGGGTGCTGACCGAGATGCTCATTCCAGAAGCTGCCGCTGAGTAAAGCCGGAGCCAATACGGCGAAGAGGATGCAACAACAGATTCCGGCACTTCCGGCGAAGCAGGTGGATGGCAAGCGGGTGTTGCAACCGGCGGACCAGGTTTTTGGCGAGATCAAGAATTCCGAGAACCCGGAGTTGTATGCGGTATTCCCGTACCGTCTCTTCGGAGTCAACAAACCCGATCTGGAAGTGGGACGCGCTACGTTTGAAGCTCGAAGGTTTAAGAGGACAGGGGGATGGACACAGGACGCCATCCAGGCAGCGTTTCTCGGCTTGACCGATAGCGCCAAAAGGCTTACGCTCGAGAGCTTTTCAGCCCCAACCAAGGGTAGCCGGTTCCCGGCGTTCTGGGGACCGAACTACGATTGGATTCCCGACCAGGATCACGGCAACGTGGCATCCATGGCCTTGCAGACCATGTTGATGCAGACCGAAGGGGCCAAGATCGTGCTCTTCCCTTCTTGGCCGAAAGATTGGGATGTGGAGTTCAAGCTTCATGCGCCGCTGAACACCACCGTGGAAGGAGTCTTCAAAGCGGGAAAGCTGGAACGCCTTACCGTGACGCCGGAAAGGCGCACTGCCGATGCGATCCCGATGAACCCGGAGTAAGCTGGAGAATGACCCGACGAAATCTGATGGCCGCGGCATTGCTGGCTCCGCAAGCTTCCTCCGCAACAACGCTGCTGAAGCCCGCGGTATTGAAGCCGGGGGATACCGTCGGCTTGATCACTCCGTCCACGTATGTGAGCGATCCGGACCGCATCGCGGCCGCTGTGCGGACTATCGAGTACTTCGGCTTGCGGATGAAGATGGGCCGGAATGTCCGCAAACAGACGGGCTATGTCGGCGGCGCCATCGCGCAGCGCGTGTCGGACCTGCACGATATGTTCCGCGATCCGGACGTAAAGGCCGTGTTCACCATTCGCGGCGGATACGGCTCGGGGCAGTTGCTGGACGACATCGACTACGACCTAATTCGTCGCAACCCGAAAATCTTCCTGGGCTTCAGCGATATCACCGCGTTGCATCTGGCTATCCATCAGAAGACCGGGCTGGTGACGTTTCACGGGCCGGTCACGTTGTCGAAGTTCACAGGGTACACGCAGGATCATTTCCGGAAGGCAATGTTCGATCCCAAGCCGATCGGATCTCTAACCAATCCGCCTCTCAGCGATCCGTTGCGTCCGTCGCATACGCTACGGACGGTAAGGCCCGGGAAGGCTCGCGGTCCGCTGATTGGCGGCAACCTGTCTTTGATCGCATCGCTGATGGGCACGCCGTATGAGATTGATACTCGCGGGAAGATCCTGTTCATTGAGGATGTGGGCGAGCAACCGTACAGCATCGACCGGATGCTGACCCAGCTGCGGCTGTCGGGTAAGCTGAAGAGCGCGGCGGGCATCATTTTTGGCGAATGCGAGGACTGCAAGCGAAGCGACTACAAGCCTTCCTTCGACGCTACGTTTTCCCTGGGCGAAGTGGTGGACAATATCCTGGGAGAGTTGAAGGTTCCGGTTCTATCGGGATTGACGATCGGCCATACGGACGATCAGTTGACCTTGCCGCTGGGTGTGATGGCTACACTGGATGCCGACAAAGGCGAATTGACGATTGAGGAGTCCGCGGTTCTATGAAACGTATTGTGAAACGTATTGTGACGGTTTTGTTTGCGGCCTCGATTGCCGCGTTTGCTCAGCCGTCTACTGAACTTCTGTGGCCGCAGGGCGCGCCCGGGGCGTTGGGGGACGACGAGAAAGACAAGCCGTCGCTGACTTCGTATCTGGCCAATCCGGCGAAGGCTGTGGGAACCGCCGTGATCGTTTTCCCTGGCGGCGGATATAGCGGTTTGGCGATGGATCATGAGGGCAAGCAGATCGCCGAATGGTTGAACAACCTGGGCATCTCGGCGTTCGTGTTGAAGTACCGGCTTGGGCCTCGCTACCATCATCCGATTGAATTGCAGGATGCGCAGAGAGCCATCCGGATGGTGCGGGCACGGGCGGCGGATCTTCACGTGGAACCGAACCGCATCGGCGTATGGGGCTTCTCGGCGGGCGGGCATCTGGCTTCGACTACAGGCACGCATTTCGACTCGGGCGATGCCAACGCCAAGGACGCGGTGGACCGGATGAGTTCGCGGCCCGATTTCATGGTGCTGAGTTACCCGGTGATCAGTTTCACCGAGTTCGTACACACCGGGTCACGGCGAAATCTGCTGGGGGATAATCCAGATCCGAAGCTGGTGGATTTGCTCTCCAACGAGAAGCAGGTCACGGCGCAGACGCCACCCACGTTTCTGTTTCATACCGACGGCGATACGGCCGTGCCTGCCGAGAACAGCGTGCTGTTCTATCTGGCGCTGAGAAAGGCGAAGGTGCCGGCTGAGATGCACATTTATGAACAGGGCAAGCACGGAGTGGGGCTTGCACCGCTGGATCCAACGCTGTCGAGCTGGAGCGGACGGTTGGCGGAGTGGTTTCGCGTGCGCGGGTTGTTGCGGTAGCAAGAGCGCGACCTGGGGGGGCGCGACCCGGCGAGGGCGCCCGCCCTACCTTAGCTTTACGCTGGAACTAGCGTTAACCACAGCAGGAGGGGCAGGCGCGAGGGCAGCTATTTGATCTTCGAGAAGTCGGCTGGATCCATGAACACCGAGACTACATGGTCTACGATTTTGCCGCTGACTTCCGATTCCTTCTGGGCCTTTTGCCAGACCGGGTCGGTGCGGAAACCGTCCCAGCTCTTCTTGGCCGCTTCGCGGCTTGGGTAGGCTAGAACGTAGACCAGCGTGTTCTTCGAGAGCGGGGCGTCTTGCGGTACCCAGTATCCGATGTTGGTCATACCGTGTTTTTCGAATAGCTTCGTTGTGTGGTCGCGGAAGCGGGTGAGCAACGCGTCCAGACGGCCGTCCACCGTGGTGTAGGTCCGCATTTCGAATACTCGATTTTCAGCTGTCATGGTCATTGTCGTCAAGAGTGTCGCTAGTAATAGTTTTTTAAGCATGTGTTTGTCCTTATCGGAGGAATGCCTCCGGGAGCCCTCCGTCTACTGGGATTACATGGCCCGAAGTTTTAGCGCTTTGATCGCTGGCTAGCCAGTATATGGCATTGGCGCAGTCGGCTGGAGTGATGGGTTGCGCGGTCAGCGTCCGCTTGGCGTAAAAGTTCGCCAGTTTGGTGCGAAGTTCGTCCGTGGTTTCGCTCTCGTTGAAAGCGATTTTGTATTTGTTCAGTGACGGGATGAGCCGCTCTCTGGGGAACATGGTGCTGCCTTCCACTACCGTGGCTGGTGAGATTCCGTTCACGCGTACCAGCGGGGCCATGCCTACGGCGAGTTCGCGAATGAGGTGATTGACCGCGCCCTTGCTGACATCGTAGGCTTCGCTGCCGCGCTTGGGAACCACGGCGTTGGCGGAGCTGGTGAGTACGATCACGGCCGGCAGATTCTGATCTTTGAATACCTTGCCGGCTTCGTCGGCTAGCAGGTAATTTCCAGTTACGTTGATATCGAACGTCAGCTTCCACTGATCGTCCGGCAGGACTCCGTTCGCATCGGGTGCGATGAAGACCGCGGCTGTATTGACTACTCCGTCCACGCCGCCGAACTGCAGGGCCGTCTTCTTGAAAGCCGCTGCAATACTGGCGCGATTCTGCAAGTCGAGAGCGCAACTTGCTACGGCTTCCGCTCCGGCGAGTTTCGCTACCAGTTCCGCGGTTTCCTTGGCTGACTCTTCGTTGCGGTCGGCGATCATGAGGTGCGCGCCGCCCTGCGCCAGTTTCAGCGCTGTTGCGCGGCCTATGCCGCTGCCGCCGCCTACCACTACAAAAATCTTACGGCTTAGCTCCTTCTCCGGAGGCATTCGTTGCAGCTTGGCTTCTTCCAGCGCCCAGTATTCGATGCGGAAGGCTTCGCTTGGCGGCAGCGCCACGTAGTTTTTGTGGCTGGTGAAGCGGTGCGAATCTTCCGGGCTTTTTGCTTGCGGAAGATGTTCCACATCCTCTGAATCGGCCAGGGCGGTTGCGCCGGCCATTACGTTCTTGGCGTTTACATAGAACTCGCCGGTGATGCGGGCTTCGGTTTTGTTCTTCCCGAACGTGAACATGCCCAGGCCTGCGATCAGGACCACCGATGGATTGGGATCGCGCAGGGCCGGCGAGCCGGGCTCGGCACAGGCGTTGTAGTAATCGGCGTACTCGGCGCGGTATCGTTCGGCTGTGCCCGCGAGTTTTCCCCTTAGTTCTTCCACCGTTTCGTTTTCTGCGTGCCAGTCTACGAACATGGGGCGAATGCGCGTGCGGATGAAGTGATCGGGGCAACTGGTGCCCAGATGCGCCAAAGATTTCGCATCCAGCGAGTTCACGAAGCCGATCATTTCCTGCGAACCGTCGTAGTGGGCGATGGTCCGGCGCTTGGTGGCCAGTTGGCCGCGGAGATACGGCAGAATGGCGGCGGCAACTTCCGTTGGTTCGCTGTGCGCCGGGAGCTGAGTGCCGCCGAAGAGCTTCTTGCCTTGGTGATGACCGGTTACGAATTCACCTAGCTCATCAATGATGGTGATGCTGCTGACGTATGACTCGCGCTGCGTGTCGCCCCAGGTGAAGAGCCCGTGGCTGCCCAGGATGATTCCGTCGGTGTTCGGGTTATCTTTGACGGCTTGGTTCAACATCATTCCCAATTCGAAGCCGGGGCGCTGCCAGGGGAGCCAGACTATGTTGTGGTTATATCGCTTGTTGAATTCAGCCAGCTTCGCTTTTCCATTGGCGCTGGCGGCTAGGGCGATGGCCCAATCGGGGTGCAAATGATCTACGTGCGCGAACGGCAGGAATGCATGCAGCGGCGTATCGATGGAAGCTGGGGCTTTGCTTTCGCCGAACGCGCAGATTGGGTAGAAGGCTACCATTTCGTCTTCGTGCTGTTCGCCGCGATAGACGGATTGCAGTTGGTTGAGGCGATCCAGATAAAGCAGCGCGAAGCCCGACTTCTTAATGCTGCCGAGGTCGCCGCCACTGCCTTTTACGGCCAGGACCTTGACGGTGTTGCCTGTGAAAGGGTCGCGCAGGTCGAGTTTCGAGCTGGTGTTGCCGCCGCCGAAATTGGTGATGCGCAGATCGGCGCCTAACAAATTGGATCTGTAGCGGAGGAGCTCCAGCGTATCGCCGCCTAGTGACTGCGCTACTTGGTCATCCCATAGATCTTTTAGGTATTTCATCAATGTGATGGTACTAAATGCGGGAGGGCGGGCTGAGGTTTGGGGCTTGGCGCTATGGTTGCGGATTCGGTGGAGGTGAAGATCTTAGGCTCGTTGGACTTCTGCGAAACGCAGTCAATCTCGAGGTTGTCCTTGTAAGCCAATATCCAACAAGCCCTTCAACGTCTCCGTGGTCCGAACTTAAAGGCGATGGCACGCATACAATCGCCTCAATCAACTCGCCATTCTTCAAACCAGGCAACGCATCCCACCGGCGCAAAAACTCCTCGCGAGTCATCTGTACCCGGTAACCGGCCGTTCTTACGGAAGCCGCTGAGCAGCCGTCACGCTTGTTCCTCTGCCTTCATAATGCCGGAATTCGCCTGCAACCCAACAGCATCGTTCGCCGCCGAACCCCTGCGCTGCCGCCACAGTCCGATGCCGCCCCAGAGCAGGACCATCAAATAGTTCATCGCCTGGAAAAGCAGAATGTAGGCGATCGCATCGGTCTTGCTCAATCCGAACGGAGTCAAAATGCTCACTGCGACAAACTGATAAACACCCACATACCCCGGAGTCGATGGCACCGCGCTTCCTAACCCCAACCCGGCGATCAACAGAAACGCCACGGGCAAACTCATAGTCAAACCGATGGCATTCGCCCCCACCACCGTAGTCACGCCATCCAGGAACCAGATCACCGCCGTCAGGCTCAAAAAACGCAGCAGCCGCCCGGGATCGTGAAAGCTACGGATGCCCTGCAATCCGTGCCGCAGCGCGTGTTCCGCCATCTCGCGTAGCCTGTGCGGCACGGGCAGGCGCGCCAGCACCCGGAACCAGAACGCTTCAAAGATCGGAACAATCGCGATAGCCGCCACGCCGCACAGCCCCAGCACAGCGAAAGGTTTCGCCGCATCCGCCAGCCAGCCCGGCTTCTCCTGCAGCACCAGCAGCACACTTGCGCTGATCGTGATCAGCGCAATCGCATCCACTACCCGCTCCGACAGCGCCGTCGTCAGCACGAATGTCTTCGTCATCCCCGACTTGCGGCTGATCATTACGGTGCGCACCACCTCGCCCGCCCGCGCCGGAAGAACGCTGTTTCCCAAATACCCGGCCGAAGTCGCCCAGAAAGCATCGGCAATCGAAACGTCGCCTTCCGCCCGCAGCAGCACTCTCCACCGGAAAGCCCGCAGAAACAAGGTGGTTGACATC
>JANYCV010000275.1 GCA_025360145.1 Acidobacteriaceae bacterium | reverse complement strand
ATCAGGCACGCGGGAAGCTGAAGACGAAGCCGCATGTGCGGGTGTTGATGGATACGGGCGAGCCTTCGGTATCGTATCTGTTGCGGCGCGGCGATCCGGCGAATTGGCACAACCAGCTGTTCGACTCGCAGGCCGACTACTACCGCTTCAGCGCGATTCTGCAAGCGGCCTACGATCCCTACGACTGGCATGCGCCGAACAAGCGCGAGTTCGATCTGGCACTGGAATCGGAACGCGAGGAAGCCGAGAAGCACAACGCGCCGATCCGCGCCGGCATGAAGAAGCTGGAGGAGCAGATCGCAAAGTTAGCGCAGCCTTACCGGCAGCAACTTCTCGAAGAGCGGCTGGCGGCGCTGCCGGAAGATGTCCGGAAGGATCTGCGGGCCGCAGCGGCTGTAAACAAAGACAAGCGGACCGATGTGCAGAAGTACCTGGCAGATAAGTTCCAGCCGACTCTGGAGATTTCCGAGACGGACCTGGGGCAGAAGTATCCCGAGTTTGAAACCAAGTATCGCCCGGTGAAGCGGGATCTGGATCAGGCACGCGGGAAGCTGAAGTCGAAGCCACATGTCCGCGTGCTGATGGATACGGGCGATCCTTCGGTTTCGTATCTGTTGCGGCGCGGTGATCCGGTCTCGTTTGGCGATCCCGTGGAAGCGGGAGTGCCTATGGTGCTGGCGAGCGCGGAGCTGAAGCCGTATCGTCCGGCTTCGCCGTTTGCGGGGACCAGCGGCCGGCGGCTTGCGCTGGCGCAATGGTTGACGCAGGCGAATCATCCGCTGACGTCGCGGGTGCTGGTGAACCAGTTGTGGATGCGGCATTTCGGGCGAGGTATCGTCCCGAGTGTTTCCAACTTCGGACGGTCCGGGACAGCGCCTACTCATCGGGAACTTCTCGACTGGCTGGCTACCGAGTTTGTACGCGGCGGTTGGAGCATGAAGGCGATGCACCGGTTGATGCTGACCTCGACGGCTTACCGGCAGGGCTCGCGCGTGGACGAGAAGCTGATGGCCGCCGATCCCGAGAACGCGCTGTTGACCAGGATGACGCTGCACCGGATGGATGCCGAGACGCTGTACGATTCCCTGTTGACGGCTGCCGGGCGTCTGGACCCGAAGCAGTTTGGCACGCCGCAGGACGTGGAGGTCCGTCCGGATAAAGAAGTGACGGTGAAGGCTTCCAAGGAGGGGTTCCGGCGAAGTATCTATGTGCTGCATCGCAGACAGACTCCGATGACATTGTTGGACGCGTTCGACCAGCCGGTGATGACTCCGAATTGCACCGAACGGCGAACGTCGAACGTGGCTACGCAGGCATTGCACATGATGAATGGATCGATGACGTGGGACTTGGCGAAATACATGGCGGGCCGGGTGATCGACGAGGAAGACGGGGACCGCGGCAAGCAGGTGGAACTGGTTTACCGGCGGGCTTTTTCACGGGCACCTAGCGCAGATGAACTGGCTATCGGGATTGGCGCGCTGGCGCAATTCCGGAAGCAATGGCCGGACCGCTTAAAGACGGACAATGGCGATGCGCCGCGCTCGGGCGAGGCGAGTTGGTTGGCGCTGGCGAATTATTGCCATGCGATGTTGAACTCCGCGGAATTCAGCTTTATTGATTAGGAGTGCGCGGGCGAGGGCGTCCGCCCACCTCTACTTGGGTGCGGATTGTCAAGGATTTAGTGGAACGAGATGCTGGTTTAGGACGGTAACTATGGCGAACCAATCTAGGCGCGACTTCTTTTCGAACATGGTGAACGGGCTGCACGGAACGGCCCTGGCATCGTTGATGGCGGCCGATTTATTCACCGCTAACCGGGCGATGGCGAGTGAGGCTTCCGCTTCGCAGATATTTGATCTGAAGGCAAGGGCTCCGCACTTTCCGGCGAAGGCGAAGTCGGTGATCCATCTGTTTATGAATGGCGGGCCGAGCCAGGTGGACTTGTTCGATCCGAAGCCGGCGCTGCTGAAACATGCCGGAAGCGCGGCTAGCCGCGAGTTGACGTTTGAGGCCTCGGACCCGAAGAATGCGGGCGGGTTGCTGCCATCGCCGTTTGAGTTTAAGAAGGCGGGCAAGTGCGGCATGGATATTTCAAGTGCACTGCCGCACCTGACAGACTGCGTGGATGATATTTCGCTGATCCGGTCGATGTATGGGGAACATGCGAATCACGAGCCGGCACTGTTTCTGATGCATACCGGGCGCACTATCGCGAGCCGGCCGTCTATCGGGGCGTGGGTCGCTTACGGCTTGGGTACGGAGAATCAGAACCTGCCTGCTTACGTGGTGCTGGACGATCCGAAGGGGCTGCCGATCAACGGGATTTCGAACTGGCAATCGGCGTGGCTGCCTCCGATCTATCAGGGGACGCGATTCCGTACCGAAGGCGCGCCAGTGCTGAATTTGGAACCGCGGCCGGAGATTCCAGGGGCGCTGATGGAAGCTGAGCGGAACCTGCTGCGGAAGCTGGATGAGGCACACCGGAAGGACCGGCCTTATCAGCCGGATCTGGATGCGCGAATCTCCAGCTATGAACTGGCGGCGCGGATGCAGATGGCTGCAACCGATGCGCTGGACCTGGATAAGGAGAGTGAAGCGACTCGCGAGGATTACGGGCTGAACGATCCGGCCACTGCGTCGTATGGGAAGCGGTGCCTGATGGCGCGGCGGTTGGTTGAGCGCGGGGTGCGGTTTGTACAACTCTATATCGAGAGCCAGATTTTCGACTCGCATGGGAACCTGGAATCGAGCTTGCAGTATGCGTGTACCAAGACGGACAAGCCGGTGGCTGCGCTGTTAAAAGACTTGAAGCAGCGCGGGCTGCTGGATTCGACGCTGGTGGTTTGGGGCGGCGAGTTCGGGCGGCTTCCGATCTCACAGGGGATTGGGAAAGCCGCGGGCCGGGATCACGGGCCGAGCGGGTTTAGCGTCTGGCTGGCCGGGGGCGGAACCAAGCGCGGCTTCACGTATGGCTCGACGGACGATATTGGGTACAAAGCGGCAGAGGACCGCGTGAGCGTGCATGACTTCCACGCCACCGTGCTGCATCTGCTTGGGTTCAACTATCGGGATCTGGCTTTTGAACGGCACGGGCTTAAAGAAAGGTTGACGGATCAGTTCCCTGCCCGTGTGGTGAAAGAGATTATCGCTTAAACTTTAGGCCATTGCGACGGCGTCGATTGATTCGAGTTTGACTACGATCCGGCTGTGTTCCCGGCTGCGGAGCTCTACCGAGTCGGCGTTGATCTTTGTGACGATGCCGGGGATGGATAGCGTTTTCACGTAAAGTACGACGCCCTTCTTTTCGGTGAGGCTCGCTTCTAGAACTTGCTGGAACATGGCGGGGTTATCCTTTTGCGGCGGTGGCCGCGCCTAGCAGAGTTAGATGTGTTCGTCTGGTCATGGCGAATAGTCATTGTAGGGCTAAGTGCACGGGTTGGCAATTTCCGGTCATCGTGACGCCCAGCTGAGAGGCGTCTATTCAATTTTCAAAGATCCGCGAGCTGGGTTGCTTTGTCGAAGCCCTGGTGCTTTTTGGTGGCATTAGGTGCCGCTCGCTGACGCGCGCGGTCCTGTTGGTTGGCCGGATTGCGAAACAAAGCCAGATTCCGGGAGGGCTGGGTTATTTTCGGGTGCGGAGGGCATGGAGTTCGCGGAAGGCCGGGCGAGAGGCGCGGGCTTTTGCGAAACAGACTCAAGTTCGGTTTTCTTCCTTTCTTTCTGAAGCTTGCGGATCTCAGTGATGGCGCGGTAGTAGGAGCGCTCGATTGTTGTCTCGTAGCGGCGGATGTTGTCGAACTGCTTGCTGTTGGAGTGGAAGCAAGCGGTTAGCTGGTCGTCTGGATCCGGGCTGCACTTTGCAATACCGGCCGCATTTAGCTTTTCGGCTACCAGGATGTAGTTGTCATAGGTGCGGGTTTCGACGCGACGGACGCGCATGAGACGCCAGGCGCTTTCGGCGATCTGGGCTACCAACATTTCCTCCTGCGTGTCCGCCGGTTTCCAATCGTCGAGAAGATCCTGACGCAGGGCTTCGTATTCTTCGGGGTCCTCGCCTTTGATTACAACGTGTTTTGACGTGAGGCCGTGGCGGAGAGCGTTGTCGCGCATCTTCGCTTTCCCGGCTTCGGTTACCGGCCCGGTGCATTTGGCCGCGGTTGTGGATGTCATCTTCGTACTCCTTTCTGAAACTGTGTTTCTCAACTTGAAGATAGTCCGGGGCGTGCGGAACGGGGCGGATTATTTTGCTAAGTGATTGAATACAAGGGAAATTGAGTTTTCACTTTTTTGAACTGGTTTTTTTGCCGGCGAGGAGCGGGCAGGACGGGCAGTACTTGACCTTTACACAATCAAGTGAGATGATCTTCTCCAATTGCACACTTGTGCAGCGTTGTAATGGGTGATCAGTTTGAATTGTGAATACACGGATGGGTGTCCGTTCCCGTTTGGATTGTCGGTTTTCTTCCCTGCGTTTAACGATGCGCGGGCGCTTCCGGAATTGCTGGCGCGAACGTTCGCAGTGCTTCGCGCGCACGTAAGCGACTACGAAGTGATTGTGGTGAACGACGGCAGCTCCGACGATACGGCAGAGGTATTGGAGACACTGCGCCTCCGATACGATCCTTACTTGCGAGTGGTCACGCACCCCGAGAATCGCGGCTATGGAGCGGCGTTGCGGAGCGGCTTTGCGAACGCCCGGAAGGAATTCGTTTTCTATACGGACGGCGATGGGCAATACGACCCAACTGAACTGATATCGCTGCTGAACGCGGTTACTGCGAAGACGGGGCTGGTAAACGGATACAAGATGGAACGGAACGACCCGTGGCACCGGGTGGCGATCGGCTGGCTGTACAATCGTTTCGCCCGAGGCCTGTTCGGGATACGGCTACGCGACATCGACTGCGATTTCCGGCTGATTCGCCGCAGCGCCCTAGCGGACTCCGAACTGATTTCGACCAGCGGTACGATCTGTGTGGAATTGGTCCGGCGCCTGGAAATGAGCGGGGCGGAAGTTGTGGAGGTGCCGGTACACCACTATCCGCGGGTACACGGCAAATCGCAATTTTTCCGGGTTCGATCGCTCGCGACAACCTTCGTGCAACTGTGTGCGCTGTTCCGTCGCTTGGTGCTGGTTCCTTTGTGCGGTAGCGATGAGCAAAAGATCCTTTCTGGAAATCTGTCGCCGCTGGTAGTGAGCCTGACGTGCGTGGCGATCGTGGTTCTCTCCTTCCTCGCCTACGCGCGGTCGGTTTGGCTTCCGTTTGTGTCCGACGACTACATCCAGATTGCGTTAGGCCGCGAGTACGGCCCGGTTTCCGGTTGGACCGGCCTGCTGCAGGACGCGCTCTACCGTTGCCGGGCAACCTCTCTGATTCTCACGTATTGGACGGAACGATGGTTCGGTTTAGACCCCTTTCTGTTCAACCTCTCCACCGTGGCGATTCACGCCCTGAACTCGCTGTTGGTTTTTGCGATGGGAGCGTGGCGGCCCATCGGCTGGCGCGTGTCGGCTGTGGCGGCGTGTTTTTTCGCGGTCTCGGAACGCCATCAGGAGGCTGTGATGTGGTATGCCGCACTGCCTGAACTGCTGGTCTTCTTCTTTGGCATGCTGAGCTTCCTGTGCTGGGTATGGTGGCTGCAATCGGAGAAGAAATCGAGCGCGGTCTACTGGGGCAGCTTTGCGTTTTTCGTGGCTGCTCTGCTGTCAAAGGAATCGGCTGTGGTAGTGCCGCCGTTGCTGCTTGTTGCGGCGCTGCTGGAGCGGAAGAATATGCGGGCCGCATTCGTCCGCGTGCTGCCGTTCGCGCTTTCCGCGGTAGCGTATTTCGGGCTGATCTTCGCGGCACGCACGACACATCTGCATTTCAACGACAGCGGAACTTTTTCGCTGAGTGCACCATTCGTTTCCGTTCTGCTGCGAAGCGCGGGGGGGATGTTTTGGTTCTGGGGTATCGCCGCGATGCTCGCCTTGGTGGCGTGGAAAGGTTGGCGATGGGTACCGCTGGTTTCGATCGCAGCGGGATGGTGTGCGATTACATTGCTGCCTTATTCCTTCCTGACGTACATGCCAGTGGTGCCAAGCCGCCACACGTATTGGGCCAGCGTTGCCTTGGCGCTGGTGGTAGCGGCCGGGCTGACGGAGTTCCATTTCCGGACTAAGCAAAAATACGGAAACGCGGCCGTCGCGGCGCTTGCGGCCTTGATGGTGTTGCAACAGTGTTCGTATCTGTGGACGAAGAAGCAGGCCCAGTTTGAAGCTCGAGCGTGGCCCACCGAGGAATTGCTTCGGATATCGGCCAAAACCAGAGGGCCGATTTACGTCAAGTGCTTTCCTTACGACAGGATTGTAGCCGAGCTTGCGCTGCGGATCGGCGCGCCGGATTCCGGCGGGGCGTCGGTGCTGTTCGATGCAATTCCGGCTAGCGGGGAGGAGGGCGTGGATCTTTGCACCGCGCCGCCGGCGGGTAGGCGGTTTTAGGATTCCACGACACCTTCCATTCGGCGGGAGTTGTTATCCTAAATCCGGCAGTTGGAATCCTGTGGATCGTGCCAAGGCGCTGAAATACCTCAGGCTTTCACCTGCTCCGCAGTTCACCATTCTGGTGATAACTGATTCCGCTGCAACTGCTTGTGGCCTAAAGACCTATCCGATTTTGAGCGGCCCCAACTGCCGGATTCAGGGTTATTGGCGTAGGGTTCAGAAAGATCGCGGGCCAAAGGATTGGCCGCTGATTTCCACTCGACGATCTTCAGTCCGTGATTTCAGCTTTCTGCAGGGCCGGAATCGCCTTTGTCGCCTATTGATTACTAGAGTCTTTCTTCGACTTGCGGACCACGATGTCCAATCTTTTTATCTTCTGGTTGAGGGTCGACAGCGGGATCCGGAGGCTTTCGGCAGCGTCGGTCTGGCTCCAGGTAGCCGCTTCCAACGCCTCGATGATTCGCTTCCGTTCGAAGTCCGCCACCACCTCAAACAGCGATGCATCGGGCGGCAACCTTCCACTTTCATCGCGCCGGACCTTCATTCCGCTGGCATGCAGGATCTGATCCGGCAGCACATCCACCGGGACGTTCTCTTCCGAGGCCAAAACCACAGCCCGCTCGATGGCATTCTCCAACTCCCGGACGTTGCCCGGCCAGTTGTGGTCAATCAAAAGCTGCATCGCCTCGGCCACAAAGCGGAGCTTCGGCTGCCCGGCGGCATCCTGAAACCTCTTATTCTCCTCGCAGTACTTCCGGAAAAAATGCTCCACCAGCAACGGGATGTCGTCCTTCCGGTCACGAAGCGGCGGCAGTGCGATGTTGATTACGTTGAGCCGGTAATAAAGATCCTCGCGGAAGCGCCCTTCTTCCACTAACTTGCGAAGGTCTGAGTTGGTGGCGGCCAGAATTCGTACATCAACCTTCATCACCTCGTTCGAGCCGAGGGGCATAAATTCCTTTTCCTGGATCACGCGCAAGAGCTTAGTCTGCGTTTCGGCGCTGATGGTTCCAATCTCGTCGAAGAAGATGGTGCCGCCGTTGGCCACCTCGAAATAGCCCTTCTGGTTGGCAAAGGCGCTGGTGAACGCCCCCTTTACGTGCCCGAACAAAGTGGATTCCAGCAGTTCGACCGGTAGCGATCCGCTGTTTACGGCGACGAACGCCTTACCGGCTCGGGCCGAATGCGAATGAATCGCCTTGGCAATTACTTCTTTCCCGGTGCCTGTTTCGCCGGTGATCAGGATGGTGGCGCGGCTTGGTGCAACCTGCGCAACCAGATCGAGCACCCTCTGCATCCGGTCGCTCTTCCCGATGATATTGGGAAAGCTGTAGCGTTCCTTGAGCGCCCGCTTGAGTTCGGTGTTTTCGCGTTCCAGCCGGCTCTTCGCGATCAGGTTGCCGATCTCGATCAGCAGCTTCTCGTTGTCCCAGGGCTTCGAGAAATAGTCGTTCGCTCCGGCCTTTAGAGCCTTGACCGCAACCTCCACCGAACCGAAGGCGGTGATCAGAATGACCGGTGTTTCCGCGTCGCGCTGGCGGAAGTCCTGCAGCACTTCGATACCGGAACGGTCGGGCATCATCAGGTCGAGCAGAACCAGATCGTAGCGTCCTTTATCGAGACGGTCGATCCCCTCGGCGGCATTCGCCGCGAGCTCAATCAGATAGCCCTCCATCTCAAGCAGCGTTTCGAGACTCTCCCGGATATCGGCTTCGTCATCGATAATCAGTACGCGGCCTTTAAAGGTGGGGGCGAGAACTTCGCGGTTGTGCGCTGGATCAGGCATTCACTGGTTTTTGAGCGAAAGGGAACTCAAGATGAAACAGTGTACCAGCGCCAGGCTCGCTTTGCACCTCGATAGATCCGCCGTGCTCCCGGACTATGCCGTAGGTGACCGATAATCCAAGCCCTGTTCCCTTGCGCGCCATCTTGGTGGTGAAGAAAGGATCGTAGATGCGCGACAGATTTTCGGAGGAAATACCCTGCCCGGTGTCGGTCACCTCGATGCGAGCCGAATCGCCGGTGGCGGAAGAAGCGATGGTCAGAGTGCCGCCTGCGTCCATCGCGTCGCGGGCGTTCAGGACCAGGTTCAGAAACACCTGTTGCAGTTTTCCGGCGTTCCCCTTAATAACAGGAAGGTGCGGCATCAGATTCAAGTGCACCTCCACTTTCGCTCGTTCCATCTGATGGCTCACCAGAGAAATCGTCTCGAGAACAACCCGGTTCAAATCGACATCGTCAAACTCGGCCGGAGAAGTCCGCGAAAAGTTCAGTAGAGAGTTCACAATCTCGCTGGCGCGGAACGTCTGCTTGGCAATCTTCTCGAGCAGCTTCGACTTCTGGTCATCGCCGGAAACCTGCTTGGCGAGCAACTGCGCATACGTAGAAATCACCGCCAGCGGTGTATTCACCTCGTGCGCCACTCCGGCCGCCAGCAGGCCGATGGAACTCAATTTATCGGCCTGTACCAGGCGGCGTTCCAGTTCGGCCCGGTCTGTAATATCGTCAAAAATAATCAACCGCCCAATCTGCTTTTGTTCCTTCGAAACAAGCGGTGCGATTGCCAGATTTAAAACAGCTTCCCTGGGTTCCGGCTCCGGCGCATGGCGAACCAGCCCGTTTCCGTTCAGATGTCCGTTGGGGGATAACTCAATTGTCCGAGCGGCCAGTGGGGAGGCGGACGTGCCGGACGGCCGCAGTGGGAACTTGTAGATGTTATGAATCCCGTTCTGGCCGCGAACCTCTTCAAACCTCGCGCACAGCGCTTCGGGGAACAGTTCCGACAGCGTGCGGCCCAGGGCAAGATTGCGAGGGATTCCGGTGAGGCGCTCGATTTCGGTGTTCCAGCTTTCCACCCGATCCTGCAAATCAGCCGCCAGAACTCCAACGTTGATCGATTCGACGATGTTTTCGCTGAACTCTTTCAACCGCTCGTACTCGCCGGCTTTCTGTTGCAGCGAGAAGTAGAGTCGCGCATTTTCAATGGCTATCCCGACGTATCCCGACAGGGTAACGAGCAGTTCCACGTCGTCGCTCGACAGAAAATCACCCTTGCCGGTTCGGCTGACTCCAAGATAGGCAATGGTGCGGCCCCGAACCGAGCACGGCACGTAATAGGTAAGGTCCAGATCGGCAATCGTGTGCCGTACCGAGGCCGGCCATTCTCTTGAAACCACGTCAAGCGCGTTCCGTGTTCGCTCGAAGAACAGATACGGTTGATCCGGCTTGGAGGAAAGAAAGCTCAAATCGAGATGCGTGCGGTCGCGATACTTTTCGATTTTGCCGGTGGCCATCCGCAACCCGAAATGACTGTCGCCTTCCGATTGGCTTCCAGGCGTTGCTTCCTGGATAAAAAACGCGAGGTGCCGGATGGAGAGGGTCCGCAGTAAGCGGTCGGCCACCGATTCCAGCATGGCATCGAGATCGGTTTCCGAACTGAGCTCGCGGGCGAATTCCACCAGCGTGCGGCGGTAGTCGTAGCGGTCTTTATAGAAGTAGTAACGGTCCAACTGTTCCTGAATCCAATTGCGGATGGGTTGGAAGACGAAAGTCGCCACGAAAATGAGGGCAACAACCGCCTTCGGGCTGAGATCGTCGAACTTCCCGAGCGTCAGAAAAAGCGCATAAAACACGCCAAGCACTGCCACGGTCGCCAGCGTATAAACATAGCCCTGCTGGAAAATAACGTCGACGTCCATCAGCCGGTAGCGCACAATGGCATAGGCCCAGGTGAGCGGAATCATCGGTAGAAACAACACCGCCAATTGCATGTAGAAGCCCGGAGCGGCTCCCATCATGTACGGCAGAACGTAGAGGCAGGTGAACGGCAGAATGCCCAATACAGCGCCGTTTCTAAGCCACTTCAACTGCTGCCGGACAATAGCGTCTTCAGTCCGCCGGTGTTCCAGCGTCAACGCCAGCGCGCCAAGCAGGTAAATACCGCTGAGGAAACCGAGCAGGACACGATCCAGCATCCAGCGCACTTCAATGGGACTCAACTTGATCCGAATGTTGCCCAGCGCGATGCCGATGGTGATCGCCAGCAAAAGCAGCGCCGGGACGTACAGCGCGGCTAACCGGAAGCGGCCCCGGAACCATCCGCGCGGTTCTGGAAACGTAAGGCAAAAATGCAGAAAAATGGTAGGCGCAAACAGGCCCGCCACAATGTTTCCCCAATAGATCACCTGGTCGAAAGCATTCAGTTTTCCCGTGTAATGGAAAGTGGACAAAACGAAACTTGACAGGCACAAAATCAGAAAATGTAGCGATTTGGGGGCATTGCCTCGTCGAAAATACACGAACAAACCGATCAACAGGTATGCCACGCCGACTGCGTACTGGTAGGAAACCGCATATTCGGGTACTCGCTCCCCGACGATGACGTTTGCCTTGATCTCGATCCCCTGGCGGACCACGATGTAATCGGCGGGCCGCCAGGGACCGAGACGAATCAGCACCTGCGAGACGTCGATCGCGTTGTCAATCCGGACGCCCTTGATCTTCACCAGCACGTCGTTGTTGCGAATTCCCGCATTTTCACCGGGACTGCGCACGGAAACGTGGAGCGCCTGGACGATATTCTTACCGTCTGCCTGGAGACGGTCTACCCAAGTGACGCCATCTTCTGGCAGGCGGTAGCGCTTGTCAAGTTGGAAATTTTGCTGAAAGTTGATGATGGCGGACGCCACCGCAGCCACGGTGAGAATCACCAGCAGCGCGTTCGCGAATTGAGTTTTGAGTTCCTTCAATGCCCGGCCATCCCACTTTGCCGGGGGGCGATGATACACCTCGGCAGTCCTGTCGTAGCACGTTCAATGCCAGCGATCTCGACCCTTCTTAACAACGAGATTACACCATTTTTCAGCAAGATACAAAGTGTTTAAGTAAAGCGAATCCGCAAATTGGGATAAAGACACTATGTGGATGTGTAGCGGCTTAGAGAACCTCGCGGTCTAGCCATTCCAGATAGTCTTCAGAACCATCCACAATCGGCACCGCAACTACTTCCGGGACCGCGTAGGAGTGCATCTTGCGCAATTCCGATTTCAGCGCTTCCAGCCGGGCCCGGGTGGTCTTGATGATCAGCATCCACTCGGAGGCCTCCTCCAATTTCCCTTCCCAATGAAATACGCTGTAGGCCCCGGGAATCACGTTCACACAGGCGGCAACTCGCGTCTCCACCAGGTGGCGGGCCAGTTTCCGGGCCTCTTCGTCCGACCCGCAAGCACTGAAAACAACAATTTTGTCGGTCATCGCAAATTTTTCTTCCGAAACACTAGCATCTGAGTCAAAACCAGATTATAAACAAATGTAGTACCGACTACGATGAACTTCCTACTCCGCAAGACCGGCTATCTGACCCTTTTCGTAATGATTGCCGTTTTCGCGGTCATCGCGCTCCGTGGGCCGCAGGGGATCCCCGCCCTAATGGAAAAGCGGCGAGAGATTCAGGTGCTGCAGGAACAGAACGCCGACTTGCAAAAAGACAACGAGCGGAAGCGCGAACGGATTGTGCGGCTAAACGAAAGTCAGGCCGAGCAGGAACTGGAAATTCGCAACCGCTTGAAGCTGCTCCGCAAAGGCGAAACCTCGTTCATTCTGCCCGATCAGCCGGCTGACCATTCAAAAGCAACGCAGTAACAGTTCCGTAAAGATCTTCCATCGCGCTCACTTCCCTGGCCTCCGCGGCAAGCCGCAAGAGCGGTTCCGTATTTGAAGCCCTTACGTGCACCCAACGGCCCGGCCACTGCAGCTTCAAACCATCGGAGCGGTCCGCCTCCGCATCTGGAAACCGGTCCTCCAGACCTTGCATCAGCGTTCCCAGCGCGCCGTGTTCGAACGCCACCTTTCCCAGCTTGCGGTAATAGCGGGGCAATCCGGCGGCCAGTTCGGAGACCGTGGCGCCGGTTTTCGCCATCCGTTCCAGCAGAAACGCCATGCCGGTGAAACTGTCGCGGCAGAGGTGTACGGCCGGAAAGATGATGCCGCCGTTGGAACCCTCGCCGCCGATCACCGCGTTCACCGCTTGCATCATCTCCACCACATTCGCTTCGCCGACGGGGGTCCGGAAAACCTTCCGGCCATGGGCGGCGGCTATGTCGTCGATCACAGAAGAAGTTGTCAGGTTGACGACCACATCGCCCGGCAGCCGTTCCAGTGCGGCATCCACCGCGAGCGCGAGCACGTCGTCATTGTCCAGAACACGCCCGTTCTCGTCCGCCACCGCCAGCCGGTCTCCATCTGGGTCTTGCGCGAAACCGATTTCGCAGCCGCGGGCCGTCACCAGCGCGGCCAGATCGCCGAGGGTATCCGGTCGAGGCTCCGCCTCACGGGGAAACGGCTTTGTTGGATCCACCGAGATGGCATCCAGCCGGCATCCCAATGTCTCAGTAAGGAACCGCGGCGTCATGACGGATGCAGCGCCGTTGACTCCGTCGAGCGCCACGCGGAACCGGCGTTTGCGGATCAGCGCTGCGTCCACGTGCCGCAACACCCTTTCGATGTGCAGCAGCGCGGGCGATTCGTAGTCGCAACGGATGCCGCGGATCTCATCGTTCCCGGCCTGATAGAAATCACTCTGATGATAGAGGTCGATCAGTTCGGTGCGCTCATAGTGGTTAAAGAATAGCCCGTGACCATTAAACAGCTTCAGGGCGTTGTATTCCGGCGGATTGTGGGAGGCGGTAACCGCAATACCGCCATGCGCGCCAGTGGCGCCTACGTACATCTGAATGGTGGGGGTCGGCAACACGCCGACGTCGATCACCTCGCACCCGGCCGCCAGCAATCCGCATTGCACCGCATGTTGCAGCATCTCGCCGGTGGCCCGCGTGTCCCGTCCGACGATTACTCTTCCGCGCCCCACGTAGGATCCAAACGCCTGCCCGAACGAGCACGCGAGCGCGGGCGTTAGAAACTCTCCCACCACGCCGCGGATGCCGGAAACTCCAATCTTCAAGAGGTGTTCACGACGCATCTATGGGAGGCTCCTTACCTTTTCAAGCAGCGACTCAAATAACGCGAATGGGGGATGGCCGCGCTGTTCACAGATCACTCGTACGATAGGCTCTGTCTGGCTGACGCGCACATGGAACCAACGGTCTGGCCAATCGACCCGCAAGCCGTCCAGCGTGGTGGCGCGGCCGTCCGCATACTCCTTCTGCAAGTCCATCAGCAGCGACGGAATGCGGGCCGATGTCAGCGGCAGTTCGGCTTTCAGGATGCAGTAGCGTGGATACCCGGCCAGGATTTGAGAGAGGGAACTGTTGCGTTCGTGCATCATGGAAAGCACCGCCAGCATGGATGCAATCCCGTCGTACACAAACTCAAACTGCGGCATCATCACCGCGCCCGTGCCTTCCCCGGCAAGCGCGATCTGGTCATGGCGATACCCGGATAGAGCGTCGATGGTGGCCTGCCTGCCTACGGGAACGCGAATCACTTTTCCGCCGTGGCGCGCCGCGAGTTCGTCTACCAGTGCGGTACTGGATAGATTTGTGATCACCAGTTTGCCCGGTCCGCGCGGCAGCAGGTAGTCGGTCAGCAGCGGCAGCATGATCTCCTCGGAAAGCGGTTCGCCGAGTTCCGTGGCAATGCCAACCCGATCGGAATCCACATCGAAGAGGAAGCCGGCGTCGGCTTGCAGCGGTTTCATCAGCGGAGCTAGTTGCAGCGCTATGGTTCGCGAGGTGATCAACGGATCGTGCGCAAAGGCCACTCCTTCAGGACTTTCGTTGATCAGAATGAACTCAAAGCCGAAGCGTTCGTTCATGCGGCGGAGGATTACGGACGATGTCCCGTTGCAACAATCGACGACAACGCGAAACCGGCGAAGTGAATCGAAATCGTAGACCGCGGCAAGATCGTCCAGGTAACGATCCACCGCGTGTTCCACCAGTTCCAGTTTGCCGATGCCATGCCAATCAACGAAAGCGAATTTCTTCAGATGGTAAATGTCGAGCAGTTCGCCTGCTTCCGCGGTGGAGAGATAGGTGCCTTTGGGCCCGAAAAACTTGAGCGCGTTCCATTCGGCGGCATTGTGGCTGGCGCCGATGGAGACGCCACCCGCTGCATCCCGGCGGCGGATGGCGTGCTGAATCACCGGCGTCGGCACCACGCCTAGATCCAGTACGCTATGCCCGCAGGCGAGCAACCCGGCGAGTACGCCTTCCCGCAGCATTCTACCGCTAGCGCGCGGGTCGCGACCGATGATCACGGGACGCCCGGGCTCAATCAACGTCCCGAAGGCGCTGACGAAATCGAGCACATGCGTGGCCGTAAGCCCGCCGCCGACTACTCCGCGAAGCCCCACCTGGGACAGACGAAGTGTCTTCCGCTTCGTCATTTAGTTTCCGAGAATCATGCGGCCAAACGCTTCCGGCACGTGATAACTCCGATTGCCAGTGGGCTGCCAGGCAATGCCAATCTGGTTTGACGGAGGCCCTTGCATGCGGTAGAAATTGACGCGCAATTCACGGCCGGTCTTTGGGGCGGTAACGTCTAGACTCGCCAGCGGAATTTTCATTTCTCCGTACCAGATCTTCGCCTTGTCATCCACACGCGCCTTCACAGTGTAGCCGGAATTCCAACGCCAGCCGCCTTCGGGCTTGGGATGCTCGCGATCGATTTCCAAATCCACCCATTCGCCTTGCGGCGATACCTGTAGTTCCTTGTACTGCTTGATGTGATCGAGATCGGCGCTGATGAACACTTCGGCGACGTCGTGCTCCCACAGCTTGTTCGTCTCGGTGGTGGTGGATGGATTGTCGATCAGATAGAGGGTTTTATAGGGCTGAATGTACAACAGGTAAAGATACTTGTCGGTCCAGCGCGAACGGATCTCCGTGCGGTAGCCCGGAAGAGCTTTCCCGAAGGAATCGTTTTCGGCGAAGACGCCGGCCACTCCTTTCCACTGTTTCGCATTGGGATCGGCGGAAAGTGCGAAGTCCTCTGCCGCACGCTTGCTCACGATCTTGCCAGGGCCATCGGCGAATGCCGCCGCGGCCGCTATTAGAAGCACTCCGAATAGTTTCATCGCAATCTCAATATAAGCTGTAAGGTGACTATGCGGAAACTGTGCTTTCTGGCTGTTCTTCTGAATGGCTTGTGTTTAGCCCAAAACGAGACGCCGAAAACGGTGGCGCTGCCCGATGGGGTCACTGTGGAATCGAATCTTTCCTACGGCCAGTTTCCGGAAACGGTGATGGACGTTTATCAATCGAAGAAGCCGGCGGCTTCGGGAAGAAGACCTGGAGTGATCGTATTTCATGGGGGCGGTTGGATCAGTGGATCCAGGGAATCTACGATTGAAAAGTTTGTGATTCCGTATCTGGAACACGGTTTCGTGGTGGCGAATGTGGAGTACAGGTTGGCGGGGGTGGCGCCTGCACCGGCGGCGGTGCGTGACGCGCTGGAGGCCGCCAGTTGGTTTCGGAACAACGCGCACCGGTGGAACGTGGACCCGAGGCGAATTGTTGCAACCGGCGAGTCGGCTGGCGGGCACCTGGCGTTAATGGTGGGGATGACGCCGAAGTCGGCGCACTTGGGCCCGGTTAGGAAAGTGGCGGCGGTGATCAATTTTTATGGAATTGCGGATGTGGAGGATCAACTGGAAGGTGAGAACAAGCGCGACTACGCTTTGCAGTGGATTCCGGAGCAGAAGGGACGTTACGATTTGGCGCGGCGGCTTTCGCCGCTGACCGAAGTGCGGAAAAAGAACGTGCCGCCGATTTTATCCATTCACGGGAATGCCGACGAGGTAGTCCCGTATGACCATTCCATTGAACTGACGCGGACGCTGCGCAATGTTCATGCGGACGCCGAGATGATTGCGGTGCAAAATGGCGGACATGGCTTTCCGCCTGAGAAGATGAGTCAGCTCTATGCGCAGATTTTCGAGTTTTTGCGGCGGAGGCGGATTCTGAAATAGATTTATGTCTGTTTACGAAGAGCGGCACGATGAGCTGGAGAACTACGAGACGATGATGGGTCTGGAGCGCGGGCGGTTGGCGGTAACGCTGGATATGCTGACGGACGCGCTGGTGCTGGTGGGGCAGCATGGGGTGTATTGCCAGAGTGTGCGGCAACCGGGGAAGCCCGCGATGGATGTGCAGTTGATTTTGAAGAGTATTACGGATTCGAAGGAGTTGATTGCTAGCGTGATGGAGGAGTTGAAGCGGAAACGGTTGGGACTGGTTTAGCCTCCGTTCTGTACGAGCGGCCCCACGGCCAAGTCCTCGTCAATCAACGGCCAGTGAATTCCATACCCGGAAGGAGAAAGTTCCGCCCGGCTCCGCTCCAGCGGAGATGCCTGGGCGAGCCGGGCGGAGCATTTTACCCACTGAATCACGACGGCTCTTGTTTCCGTGATTACAACAAGCGCCTCCGTTGTGATCTCAATTGACCTTGCCAAGACAGGTTGTGTTTTACTTTGCATTGCGCTCTCCAAAATGCTCTCGCCAGGCGATAACGATCTGATCAAAATGCTGAAAGATGATCTGGCGCACCTCTCGCGTCAACCGGGGCGTGCAGTTGTACTCGAAATCCGCAACGATGTCGAAGCGGTCCGCATGCAACCAATACTTGCACTCTGCGTCGCCCTTTATCGCATGGATGAGCATCGATTCGCAATCCCATTATAGAGAGTCCGAGTGTGACTTTGGCGGAAAACCGGGTTGATGACGCCTGCGAAGCTGGATATATTCCGGTGGTATGGGACTCGACGGACATGTCCATAATCTCTTAGGCTGGCCAAAGCCCATCCGGCTTTAATCGACGCATCTGCCGCTACGGGAGGGATCAAATTGCACGGGGTTCAGATTGCCTTGCCGGGGCACGCCTACGCGTCCCACGACTGAGTAATTCATGTTAACGGCTTTCACGAATCGGTTCCGGCCCTCAATGAAAAACACGCTAGTTGCCTCGCCATTCTGCTGTCTCAATATTTGGAGCAACACGTTCGCAATACTCCCATCGGGAATTGTTGCCGGTTCCGAAACAACCGGAGAACGGGACAGGCTTTACGTGATACCGTATGCGATGGGAATCGTTCTGACGAACTGTAAGCTGGAGGCACGGCTTTCGGAGAAGCGTTGTCCAAAACGTGTAATTGCTAGCATAAAAGAAGCGCTTTCGGGGAATATCGCTTTCGTCCGTAGCTACACGATCTGCTGGATCACGTTTCCATGCACTTCGGTGATACGCTCGCGCCGGCCCTGATGCATGAAGCTGAGCGCGTCCTGATTCAGACCAAGCTGGTGCAGCACGGTGGTGTGGATATCGCGGAAGTGGTGGGGCTGGTCGATCGCACGTAAGCCGATATCGTCGGTCGCGCCTACAACCTGTCCGCCCTTGATGCCGCCGCCGGCCATCCACATGCTGAACCCGATGCTGAGGTGATCGCGCCCTTTGCCGCCCTGGGCCTCGGGAGAGCGTCCGAATTCCCCGCCCCAAAGCACCAGCGTGGTGTCGAGAAGACCACGGCGTTTCAGATCTTTCAGCAATGCGGAGATCGGTTGATCCACTTGCGCCGCCATGCGAATGTGGTTTTCTTCAATGTCGTCGTGCGCATCCCATTGCGTGGCCGCGCCTCCACCTGAAACAGCGCACACGAAGCGCGTTCCTTTTTCCACCATGCGCCTCGCCAGCAGCAAACGGCGGCCGTAGTCGTCCGTGGGCTTCTTGCCAATGCCGTATAGGTCCAGCGTCTCCTGCGGCTCGCTCTTCAGATCGAATACCGCCGGTGCCTCGGTTTGCATCTTGAACGCCAGGTCGTAGGCGTTGACGCGCGCAGCCAGTTCGTTGTCGTCGGGAAGCAGAGTGGCTTGGTTCAGGCCGCGAATCAGCTTCAGCGTCTGGCGGCGGGTATCCAGCGTCACGTTCTTCGGCAGGTCCAGATTCAGCACCGGCTTGGTGCCGGATCGCATCATGGTCGGCTGATAGATGGAGGGCAGGAAGCCGTTCGAGTACATGGGCATTCCCGCTTCAATTGCGCCGCTGGGGTCGGGAATCACCACATAACCGGGAAGCGATTCGCTCTCCGATCCAAGGCCGTACATCACCCACGCGCCCATGCTGGGGAAGCCGGGAATCACGCGCCCGGTCATCACCTGATACTGCGCGGCGGAGTGAACCACCGCGTCGCCCTGGCACGAACGGATCACAGCGATGTCGTCGATGCACTCGGCGGTATGCGGAAACAGATCGGAGACTTCGATGCCCGACTTGCCGTATCTCTTGAAAGTCCGCTTGGTGCCGAGCAAGCGCGGATCGCCGTTGATGAACTGATACTTCGCTTCGCCGAACGCGGCCGGACGCTTCTGTCCGCTGAGCTTGTTCAACAACGGCTTCGGGTCGAACGTTTCCAGGTGGCTGGGGCCTCCGGCCATGAAGAGGAATATGACCGACTTCGCTTTCGCAGTCTCTGGCGGCGTCTTCGGGGCAAGCGGATTCAGACCCTGCGCCTGCAGCATCGAGGTGTACGCCAACGCGCCGAAACCGCAGAATGCCTCGCAGAGAAACTCGCGCCGGTTGCGTGTGTAGCGAACGTGTTCAAACATAGTTAATCCACATAAAGAAAGCTATTGAGATTGAACATGGCCAGCGCGAACTCTCGCAACGGTTCCTTTTGCAGAAACGTTAGTGCGATCCGCTTCTCATTTCGGGTGGGCGCGCGGCCGGTTCCCAACTGATACGCCAGGTCGATCTGTTTGGCTTTATCCCGCCCTGCTTCGCGAAGCAGACGTTCAGCTAGCGCGTCCGCCATCGCATTCGCCAGATCG